>JAWWQA010000044.1:0-6784 GCA_033854695.1 Rubrobacteraceae bacterium | reverse complement strand
AGGCGAGGCGAGAGATTCTGGGTGGCGGAGAACCTGAGCTCTCCGAAGAGGCTGTGCTCGCCGCGGCCACGAAGCTTCTCTTCAGGCGGGATCTCAAGCGTGTGGTAAACGCGACAGGTGTCATACTCCACACCAACCTTGGCCGCTCCGTGCTCTCGGGGCAGGCTGTAGATGCGGCGGTCGCGGCAGCGACCTCCTACTCGAACCTGGAGTACGACCTCGCTGCCGGGAAGCGGGGCTCACGTTACGACCATGCGGTTCCGCTTCTCAAAGAGCTCACCGGTGCTGAGGACGCGTTGGTGGTGAACAACTGCGCCGGTGCGACTCTGCTCGCCCTCTCGGCGGTGGTCGCGGACGCGCCCAGTTCTCCCGAGATCATCGTCTCGCGTGGTCAGCTTATAGAGATTGGGGGGGGCTTCCGCATCCCGGAGGTTTTGGAGCTCTCTGGAGCCCGACTTCGCGAGGTCGGCACCACGAACCGCACCCGCCTCTCTGACTACGAGAGGGCAATAAACGAGAATACACGCGCCATGCTCTGGGTCCACCCGAGTAACTTCGAGATACAGGGCTTCACCGAGTCGGTTGGAGTTGCGGAGCTTGCTACTCTAGGGCCGCCGGTCGTGGCCGACGTGGGAAGCGGGGCCTTGCTGCCAATAAGCGATGAACCTGGAGTGAAGGCCACGGTCCGGGACGGGGCGGCGCTTACGACCTTCTCCGGAGACAAGCTCCTGGGTGGGCCGCAGGCCGGGATCGCGGTCGGCTCCTCCCGTTGGATCTCCGGGATGCGCCGCCACCCCCTTGCCCGTGCCCTTCGCGCGGACAAGCTGTGTCTCGCTGCCCTCGAAGCCACTCTATCCGCTTACCTGGAGGGTACAGCCCCAGAAGAGCTCCCGACGCTCAAGATGCTCTACGCCCCGGCCGCGGAGATGAAAGAGAAGGCTGGCCGGCTGGCCGAAAGGATAGCGCGGGTTGCGCCGAACCTCCCGGTGGACGTGGCGCCCTCGGTAGCGCGGAGCGGTGGTGGCACGCTCCCCCTCCACGAGATACCGTCATACGCCGTGCGCCTGCAGGACGGAGACGCCGAAGCTATGGCCGAGAAGCTACGCTCGTCTGATCCAGCAGTGGTGGGTCGCATAGGCGAAGGGTGGCTCTGGCTCGACGTACGGACGCTCCTAAATGGGGACGAAGAGGAGATCCTGCGGGCTGTGGAGGCTATCTTTGGATGACCGGCCGATAGTCCTCACCATAGGGACGGCCGGTCATGTGGATCACGGGAAGACCACGCTCGTGCGATACATGACCGGCACCGACACGGATCGTTTGGAAGAGGAACACCGGCGTGGCATCTCCATCGTGCCGGGATACGCGGAACTCGAACTGCCCAGTGGCCGCCGGGCGAGCCTCGTAGACGTACCGGGCCACGAGCGTTTCGTGAAGAACATGGTCGCAGGCGCTACCGGAGTGGATGCCTTCCTGCTCGTCGTGGCCGCCGACGACGGGGTGATGCCCCAGACGAGGGAGCACCTCGACGTCTTGCGGATTCTGGGCGTTAGCCGCGGGGTCGTGGCGCTCACCAAAATAGACATAGTGGACGAGGAGACGGCCGAGCTGGCGGAGCTCGACGCAGCCGAGCTCCTCGAATCTGTAGGTTTCGAGGCTCCCATAATCCCGGTAAGCGGGGTGACGGGTAAGGGCGTGGATGAGCTTCTTCTGGCGCTCGACGAGCTGTCAGGGAGCTCCGAGAACGGGCGTACGGGGGCTCTGGCGCGGATGCCGGTGGATCGTGCATTCGTGTTGAAGGGGATAGGTCTCGTGGCAACGGGGACGTTGTGGTCGGGTGAAATACGTCCGGGCGACACACTCTATACTGCCACTGGACGACGCCCCCGTGTGCGCGGTGTCCAGAACCACGGCCGCCCCGCCGAGGTCGCCCGAGCAGGCGCCCGGACGGCCCTGGACCTCGTCGGCATAGAAGCTGGAGAGCTCGAACCGGGGGACGTCCTGCTCTCGAGCCCCGTCCCGACGACCCACGCCCTCGAAGCGCGCGTCCAACTCCTCGAGAGCGCATATACTCTCAAGCACGGTATTCGTCTCAGGCTCTACCACGGTACCAGAGCAACCAATGCTCGTGTTCGCCTCCTTGACCGGAAGGAGCTTTCGCCTGGGGAGAGCGTACTGGCGCGGCTTGTGCTGCAAGAAGAACTCGTCGTGCTACCGGGCGACCGATTCGTGCTGCGCTCCTCAAGCCCTCAAGTGACTGTTGGGGGAGGTGTCGTGCTGGACCCTGCCTCGATCAGTCGTAGGCCCGAAACGGGTTGGCTAGAGGCTCTGGAGAGTGGGGACTGGAGCCGCGTCGTGCCGCTTGCTCTCGCCCGCGTCCCCAAGAGCGGTATGACCGTCGAAGAGCTGGCCCTCGTCGTCCCCGCCAGGCTTGTCGAGATCTCGACCGCAATAGAAGGCAATCCGGAGGTTGCGAAGCTAGGAGAACTGTATGCTCCTACCGGGGAGGTGGAAGCGTCGCGGAACCGACTCCTCGAGGCGCTAAAGAAGCGGGCGGAAGATCGTCCCGAGAGCCCGGAGCTCTCTGTCGCCGAGGCCCGGGCGGCTATAGGGTTCGACACCCGGCTGGCGGACGCCTTGCTCGCGGAGATGGCTGGAAGGGAAGACCTGCAGATCCGGGTCGCCGAGGCCGGCGTGAGTCTGCCGGACGCGGAGGGGGTGCCCCTCGAACTGGAGCGGGAGGCCGAAGAGCTGCTGAAGTCTCTGCGACGAGCAGGGACGGAACCCCCCGCGATGGAGGCGACGCCTGCCGCACGCCTCTTGCTCAAGCGTGGAGAGGTTGCGCAGCTCGACAGAGGGCTTTTCGCGGCCTCCGAAGCGGCCGAAACGGTTTTGGAGGAGATAAAGTCAGTCTGTCGAGAGGAGGGTGAGATCTCGCTCGCAGGCTTCCGTGACCGGTTGGGCACCAGTCGCAAGTATGCCCAGGCCTGGCTCGAGTATGCCGACGACGTGGGCGTCACCCGCCGTGTCGGCGACGCCCGCGTCCTTACTCGACGCTACCGATAACTACGAGCGGTATATTAGAATCAACGTGGTGACTTACCTTCGGAATGCGTGGGCCTGGTGGCCCGGCCGGTCTTCAAAACCGGTTTGCGGCCGTAAGACGGCCGTGGCGGTTCGATTCCCCCGCATTCCGCTGGTGATAGCGGATGTGTGGTTTCATTCCGCCGTGGGTGCGCGACACCGAAAAGGTACTAGATGACGGACTCGGCGTTGGCTTTCTATAATCACCTGGCCGATAGCTACCACCTCAGGGTCGTCTTGCGCACAGAACTCACCGACATCCTGCAGGAAGCGGGCTTCCGGGACGTCTTCTGGTACCTGCCAGAAGACAGCGACTATTACCAACCTATCGTCACGGCTCGCGTGTGAGGATGCGGGTCTAGCCTTTGACCAACTATTTGATGCTCGGTACCAGACTGGAGGTGTCAAGATGACGGAGTTTTCGCATCTGGATTGTGAGGGAGCGGCACGGATGGTGGACGTGGGGAAAAAGGCGGTGATCCGGCGAACCGCTACCGCCGCGGGCCGGGTGAAGATGGACCCCGAAACGATCGAGGCGCTTCGCGAGAAGGCACTCCCTAAGGGCGACGCGCTAAACATGGCCAGAATCGCCGGCGTTATGGCCGCCAAGCGGACGCCGGACTTGATCCCTCTCTGCCACGGGCTGAACCTGACCTCGGTGGATTTGGAGTTCATAGTCAGGGATGAGGAGGTAGAGATCCTGGCTGTGGCCCGTGCCAGCGATCGTACCGGCGTCGAGATGGAGGCACTGACGGCGGTGAGCATCGCAGCTCTAACCTTGTACGATATGTGCAAGGCAGTGGATAAGGGGATGGTGATCGGGGACGTGAAGCTTCTCGACAAAACCAAAGAGTAGCCCGCATCGTGAAGGGTTACACGGCGTGAAACGGCAGCTTATGCAACACTTTGTTAGGTAATGATCCGAGGATGACAGCTGTGCTAGACTCTTGCCCCAATCCGCAGAGTTTTTAGGAGAGAGAGATCGAGGGCGCCGTTCTTTATCCTATATTTCTTGACCTCGACGGCAAGCGCTGCGTGGTCGTCGGAGGCGGGGAGGTAGCGAACCGGAAGGCGAGGAAGCTTCTGCAAGCGAGGGCAAAGGTAGTGGTGATCTCGCCTGAGGTGAAGCCAGAGCTGGCGAGCATGGCCGTAGAGGTAAGACGCCGGCAGTACAGGGAGGGCGACCTCGAAGGGACTTTCCTGGCCTTCGCTGCAACGGATTACCGGGAGGTGAACGCTGCGGTGGCCCGGGAGGGGCGAGAGAGAGGGATACTGGTGAACGTAGCGGACGAGCCTTCCGAAGGAGATTTCGCACTGCCTTCCACCTTGAGGCGCGGACAATTGCAGGTTGCGGTCTCAACAGGCGGGGCCTCGCCCACCCTGGCGCGCAGGATACGGCGTGAGCTAGAAGACGCCTTCGGGTACGAATGGGCGGGTGTGGTGGCGGAGCTTTACAAGGCGCGACGCGACGGACATAAGGATGAGGACGAGCTAGAGGAGGTGGTCGAGGAGTGCTTATCGCGGTTGCGGGGATGAGTCATCGCTCAGCGCCGATCGAGGTGCGGGAGAAGGTAGCCTTCGCGCCGTGCGCGGCCCGCTCTTTTCTGCGACGGCTCAAGGAGGATGGCTCTGTGGCCGAGGGGGTTCTCCTCTCTACCTGCAACCGTACCGAGCTCTATGCCGTGGTCCAAGATGAAGGAGCCAAAGTTCGGCTCTTCGAGGCTATCGCAGCCGAGAAAGGTGTCGATTGCGACTCTCTGGAGCAGCACTCTTACTGGCTCACAGACGACGAAGCCGTCTGGCATCTGTACCGGGTTGCCTCTTCTCTAGATTCAATGGTGGTGGGGGAGGCCCAGATCCTCGGACAGGTCCGCGAGGCGTACCGGGCGGCGACCGAGGAGCTGTGCGCAGGCCCGATCCTCAACCGGCTCTTCCATACTTCCTTACGCATCGGTAAGAGGGTCCGCTCGGAGACGGCGATCGGGGATAACTCCCTCTCGGTGCCGCGTGTGGCGGTGAAGCTTGCCGAGGAAGTCTTCGATACGCTAAAGGGGCGGAGGGCGCTGGTCCTCGGGGCAGGGGAGATGAGCGAGCTCGTCTTGAAGCACCTCAAGGATCATGGGGTTAGGGAGCTCAGGATCGCCAACCGCTCCGCGGAACGGGCCGCGGCGCTCGCCGAAAGAGTAGGGGGTGTGGCGGCAAGCTTCGACGCTCTCTCCGAGGAGCTTCCCAAGGCGGATGTAGTGGTGAGTTCGACCGGGGCCGGTGATTGGGTCGTGAGTAGTGAGAGCGTCGCGGGAGCGCTTACTCGCAGGGAGGAGCCGTTGTTCTTTATAGACATCGCGGTCCCGCGTGATGTGGACCCGGTGGTGCAGAACCTGGACCGGGCCTACCTCTACGATATGGACGATCTGCAGGCGCTCGTGGATCGAAACTCGGGCGATCGGAGCGCGGCGGCCGAGGCGGGGGAGGCCATGATAGGACCCGCCGTCTTCGAGTTTATGAGCTGGCTCTCGACGCTGCACGTGGTACCTCTGATCAAGGAGCTCAGGGACGGGGCGGAGCGCATCCGGCGTCACGAGCTTGCCCGCGTCCTGAGCAAGCTGGACCTCTCTCGCGAGGAGGCAGCGGCCGTCGAGCGTATGAGCCACACTCTCGTCAACAAGCTACTGCACGGTCCCATCCAGGAGCTCAAAGCCCTCGCAGAGAGCGGCTCCCCACTGGAAGGCAGCGAGGTTCGGCGCCGCCTCCTGGCCCTCGAAGGGCTGGAGATAGGGCTGCACCGCTCCGGAGAACATTCCGAATCGCCGTGAACCCCGGGAGGCCCGTGATCCTCGGGACACGAGGCTCGAGGCTCGCCCTCGCGCAGAGCAGCGCTTGTGCCCAAAGGCTGCGGTCGGCGGGCCTAGCGGTCGAGGTTCGGATCATCAAGACCACCAGCGAACATCACCCGGACCTGCCACTCTCTGTAATAGACCAGCGCGATGTCTTTACCCGCCAGCTCGACGAGGCGCTCTTGCTCGGACAGATAGACCTGGCCGTCCACTCCGCAAAAGACGTGCCGATCGAGGTTCCGGAGGGCATAGCCCTCACGGCAATCACCGAGCGCCACGATCCTTCTGATGTCCTCGTCTCCGACGCGGGCTGGGACGTGGACGGCTTGCCGGAGGGGGCAGTCGTTGCTACCTCCAGCCTGAGGCGCCGCGCACAGCTCCTCCACCGCCGCCCTGACTTGCGGATCGTGGATATCCGGGGGAACGTCGATACACGCGTCCGCAAGATGCGCGAGGGACAGGCCGACGCTCTCGTTCTCGCCCGCGCCGGCCTCGAACGCCTCTTCCTCGACGTACCGCACACGGTAGTATCGCCCGAGATCATGCTCCCTGCTGTAGGCCAGGGTGCTTTAGCCATAGCTACTCTCGAGGAACATCCGCTACGCGAAACCATCCACGAGGCGCTCGACCACGAGCTCACCGTACACGCCGTCCGCGCCGAGCGGGCGATGATGGGCGCTCTGGAAGGGGGCTGTCGGGTGCCGGTTGGTGCCCTGGGGAGAGTAGTGGACGACACCAGGTTGTGGCTCCAGGGCGTGGTGGCGTCGATAGATGGAGCGTTGCTCTATCGGGGCGAGGCGGTGGGTGAGGAGCCCGAGGAGGTCGGTGGGCGGCTGGCGCGGGAGCTGTTGGGGCAAGGAGCGGCG
>JAWWQA010000043.1:0-2673 GCA_033854695.1 Rubrobacteraceae bacterium | reverse complement strand
CGCGACCAACGCCTCGAAGCGCTCGTCCCAACCGTACTCCTGAGCGTAGAGGAAGCCGTGCCGGTGGACAACCCAGCCCATGTCGCCTGGCTCGTGCAGGCGCAAGAAAAAGGGCTCGGAGAACTTGAAGCCCTTGTCGAGGACACTTTCTATTATCCGCATGGCCTCGAGAAGGCGCCGTTGGTCTCCCTCGGAGAGGTCGCCGAGCATCTCGGCCACCTCGTCGCGCGAGCGGTCGTCGAGCAGAGAGAAGGCGTTCTTGCCATCAGGAGTGAGAGAAATAAAGTGCCTGCGACCGTCGGTCTCCGAACGAACTTTGGCAACGAGACCTTGCTGCTCAAGGCGAGTCAGGATGCGACTGAGATAACCTGGGTCCAAGCCCAGCTCGCGCGACAGGTCGGAGGCGCTCAGATCGTCGCCGTGCGCGATCTCGAACAGGATACGAGCTTCGGTAAGGGAGTAGGGACTGTGTAACAAGCCCTCGCGCAGGACGCCGATCTGCCGGGTGAAGAAGCGGTTGAAGTGCCGCACAGCATCGATTCTTGTTTCGAGCTCGTCTTTTCGCATACGACACCTCCTTGTTTGCCATTGTCTATTATTCATTTGCTTTAGTCAACTAACTACGGTAGAGTTAAGATAGGATCGACGTTCCTTCGCGGAGGCTGATGTCGACCTTATCGTTGACAGCCTTGGAGAGCCGCTGGCCGACCGCGTGCTCCACGAGAACGCCGTGGGTTAGTACACGCAGGAACGATCACGAAAGTGAGAATGGACCCACGGGTTGTACGGTGAGGCCGGGCAGCACGATGCCCGATCCGGCGGATCTAGGCGACTTCCCGTGGCGTGCCGGGCGCTCGGCACAGGATGTGGGACAGCACGTGCTCGAGCTTGCGTTCGGAGTCTTCCACGGTAGCCTGGGTGCGCCAGGCGATGAAGCCGTCGGGGCGAACCAACAACGCCCCGTCCGTACCGATCCCGTGCGCGGCCACGCCCTCAGCACCCACCAGCTCCACCCCGAAGCGATACGCGTCGAGCGGTACGTCAACTCGCTGCGCAACGCGCTCCGCAGATGAGACCCACGCCGCCCCGTTGGCCCCGGCGAGTAGCACCCAGCGCCGTCCATACAGGTCGATGGTGGAGATCTCCCGACCGTCCAGGGTGATCGCCATGTGGGGCGCCCGCGTGCCCGGCTGACCTGTGAGCTCCTCCGGAAGCAGCGCCGGTGCCGCGTCCTCTGGTGCACCGAGCACAGCCGACGACCTGTACTGATACCCGAACGCTACCGCCGCATAGTCCACGAGCGGCTCGTTGTCCGCTCCGCCGCCCGTCCCGACACGGGATTGCCATCGGGCGAGCGCCTGCCGCATGCTGAATAGCCCGACCGGGTATCGCTCGGCGTGGTAGGTGTCGAGCAACGCCGACCCGGCCTGACCACGCAGCACCGCGGCGAGCTTCCAGGCCAGGTTGTGCGCGTCCTGGATCCCGGTATTCGCCCCCAACCCACCAGTGGGCGGCACGATGTGGACTGCATCGCCGACGAGAAACACCCGGTCGACGCAGTACCGCTGCGCGAGCTGTGCGCCGATGGCGAACCCGAGTACCTTGAGGTCGGTGCCGGGGATCTGCGGATGGAGCTTCACCTTCACATCGGGCAGGCCCGCCGCCGAGCGGACCAGCTGGATACACTGCTCGTCGGTATAGTTCTCGACTGACTCCCCCTCCGGAGCATATCCGGTGCCGAACACCCATCGATGCCCGATCTCATCGTGTGCCATCAGGACCGTGCCAGGGCGCGGCCGCTGCAGGTAGGCGATGCTGACCCGCCGGCCGCGCAGAGCCGGGCTGAGGTCCGCTTCGATCATCGAGGTGATCGTGTGGAAGAATGGGCCGGGACCCTCGGTGCCAACGCCGAGCTGGTCGCGCACCGGGCTGGCCCACCCATCGGCAGCGACAAGGTAGTCCGTCCGTACCGTGCGCTGGGCACCGCTGCGCCGGTCCTTGAGCACGGCGGTGACCCCGTCATCATCCTGCTCGAACGACGTAAGCTCGGTGGAGAACCGCACGCCCGCACCGAGCTCCTCGGCCTTGTCCCGAAGCAGGATCTCCAGCTTATCCTGGTCGATCGGGGCAAACGGGGATGGACTGGCATTTCCGAACCCTCCGGTATCGCTCTGCTCCTCGGCCGGCGTATACTCCTCGCTGGCCAGTGTCTCGGCACGCACTGCTACCCATTCGAACTGGTCGCCGCTCGCGAAGCTAGCAGCTCGGATGGCTGGCTCCAGGCCGATCTGGCGGAACAGTTCGACGGTTCGCGGGGTGAAGCCGCGGGCGCGTGGGTGGATCAGAAGGTCCGGGTGGCGCTCCACGAGTAGGCACGGCACGTCGTGCCAGGCCAGGAACGCGGCCGTGGACAGGCCAACCAGTCCGCCGCCCACGATCAGAACCGGGGTTCTTTCGTCGTGCATGGGTGTTCTCCTTTCAAACCGGTCATGGGTTTCTGGTTCATAGTGATCTGCTGTTTCTGTCTTGCGTCCACAGGGCTACTGGCGGAAGACCTTGGCGGCGATCCCGTAGAGCATCCACTGCAACCGGCCTCGACGCAGGATGCGGTTGTTGTGGAAAGGTCGGCGGAGCTCGCAGTGTTTTTGTCGTGATCGGGTTGGATAGCCATTC
>JAWWQA010000042.1:0-12197 GCA_033854695.1 Rubrobacteraceae bacterium | reverse complement strand
CTTCGCGCTAGTTTACAGGAGCATCGCTCGCTAACGTCGCCCTCCTAACACCTTCGCGAGTGCCTGTGGATGATTGGTCATTATGACGTCCACGCCGAGGTCAAGGAGGCGCCTCATCTTTTCCGGGTCGTCGATAGTCCATACGTCCACCCGCACGCCCCGATTGTGTGCTGCCTCTATGAAGCGCGGCGTGACCACCTCGCGCCCCCCGTACTCGGCCGGGACCTGCAAGGCATCGTAAGAGGGGCGCAAGAGGAACTCCAGGTGCAGCCTGCTCAAGCGGTAGAAGATTTTGATGTCGCGCCGTGAAGCGCCCATGGAGATTCCACCTCTCGACAGCTTCCTAAAGCGCTCCACGACGGCCGGCATCTCGGAGACGACGAGCACTCGTTCCCCGGCGCCCGCGTCAGCGATGGTTCTCAGAAGAGCCGCTTCAACGCCAGGCCGGGCCTCTTTGATGTCGATGTTCACCGCATGGCCAGGGAACTCCCAGAAAATTTCTTCGAGCTCTGGCACTCGCACCCCTTGGCCCCGGTAGGGATAAGTAGCTCCGCCATCCAGGGTGAAGCGATAACCTGCGTCCAGTCTCTGAACCTCGCGGAGCGTCATGTCACGCACAAAACCCTCGCCGTCCGTCGTGCGGTCCACTGAGTCGTCGTGTATCACAACGATATGCCCATCAGAGGTCATGTGGATGTCAAGCTCGAGACCACCAGCCCTACTCTCGGCCCCCAGGCGGAAGGCCTCCAGAGTATTCTCTGGCGCTCTTGAGGAATCACCCCGGTGAGCAAAGTTTGTAGGCCAGTCTGCGTCCACCCGCCGCGCTGTCCCCCTTCGGAGGGCGGCAACCGCACCCCCTACAAGACCGGCCGCGAGGGCCGCGAGTACCCACTTCTTGCCCACCCGCGGAACTTAGCATACATCGCCGCGATTCTCTCCTGGCGCGGTACGTAAGGATGTAAGTTGACCCTTTAGGGTATGGCTCGTATACTCTGCGAGCTACTTTGTCGGGGTGGCGGAATTGGTAGACGCGCTAGGTTGAGGGCCTAGTGCCCGATGAGGGCGTGGGGGTTCGAGTCCCCCCTCCGACACTCACATCTAGATCTGGAGAGGTACGATCTTTTACTTTCACACGCTCCCGACGTAGCGAGGGCTCCAACATTCATAGAGGAATGGGGAGCGTGATCCGACGTGTCCAGAGACAGTTTACACTTGTGAAAATACACTCAGGTATATAATTACGGTAGGAGTCGCCTGTTCTCCCCATCCTCCCCGGGCGGCTCCTTCATTTCTTGATCCAAACCCGGGCGTGGATCAGCCGAAGAAGATCAGGGATACCGTGGTGAGAGCGAAGAGGCCAACCACGATCAGGGTGAGCCGCGTGAGGTTCTGCTCCATTATGGTCGTGCCGGAGAAGGTGCTTCCCATGCCACCGCCCAGGGAAGAGGAGAGCCCTCCACCCTTGCCGGAATGCAGAAGGATCATCCCCACGAGGGCCACGCTAAATGCCGTATGTAGAAACGCCAGTACGTAGATCATAAGAACACTCTACCATAGATTCGTGAACAGACTCAGCCGCTCTTACCGTTTGCAGCGCCGTTGACTAGCTCCGCGAAGGATTCTGCCTCTAGAGAAGCGCCGCCCACGAGACCGCCGTCCACGTCCTTCTGCGCCATGATCTTCTCGATGTTCCCCGGTTTGATCGAACCGCCGTAGAGGATGCGAACCTCTTCTGCAAAGTCTTCGCCTACGAGCTCCTCTAAGAGGCCGCGGATTTGTCCGATCGCGTCCTGCGCGTCTTCCGGGGTGGCGGTCTCGCCGGTACCGATGGCCCAGACGGGCTCGTAGGCGAAGACTATGGCCTCGCCGGGGGTTTCACCCGTGTCGAGGTGCTCAAAGACCGCACGGACCTGCCCCGAGACCTTGTCCCACATACCGCCGGAGTCGCGCTCCTCCTTGGTCTCGCCCACGCAAACCACGGGCAGGAGGCCGGCGGAGACGGCCCGGGCCGCCTTTCGGGCGACCATCTCGTCGGTCTCACCGAAGATCTCGCGTCGCTCCGAGTGGCCGACGATGACCGCCTCGGCTCCAACATCCTGGAGCATGGGCGCCGAGACCTCCCCCGTGTACGCCCCCCAGTCCTCGTAGTAGAAGTTCTGCGCTCCGGCCACTACCGGCGTGTCCTGCGTCATGCGGGCAACCTCGCCGAGGCAGGTGAACGGGGCGAAGATGCCGACGTCCACCCCTTCTGAGTCCGAGATGCGGGGCAAGAGCTGCGCCACGTAGTCCTGCGCTTCCCGGACGAGCTTGTTCATCTTCCAGTTCGCCGCCATCATCGGCCTGCGAGCCATCTAGACACCCTCCTTCTCGGGCAACACCGCCACCCCCGGCAGCTCCTTGCCTTCTACATACTCGAGCGATGCGCCGCCGCCGGTGGAAATGAAGCTCATCTCGTTCTCGAGCCCGAGCTTTCTCAGCGCCGCGACCGAGTCGCCGCCACCGACAATGGTCACGGCATCGCTCTCTGCAACGGCCCTGGCGATACCCTCCGTGCCCTTCGCGAAGGCGTCGATCTCGAATACGCCCATCGGCCCGTTCCAGAAGATGGTCTTCGCCTCTTTTATATATCTGCTGAACTTCTCTACCGTCTCCGGTCCGATGTCCAGGCCCATCAGGTTGGGCGGGAACTCCTCGACCTTTACGACCTGCGAAGGTGCATCCTCCTTCATCTCCTCGGCCGCCACCACGTCTACCGGCAATACGAGCTTCTCGCCGGCCTCGTCGATGAGGCGCTTTGCCTCATCGAGATAGTCTTCCTCGACAAGGGAACTGCCAGTCTCGTAACCCTGGGCTTTGAAAAACGTGAAGCACATAGCGCCACCGATCAGAATAGTATCCGCGACCTGGAGAAGGCTCTCTATCACGCCGAGCTTATCCGAGACCTTGGCCCCGCCGAGGATAGCGACGAAGGGCCGCTCCGGGGCGCGTAGGACCTTGTCGAGGTTGTCGAGCTCTTCCTCCAGGAGAAACCCGGCCGCAGCGGGCAGAAGCTCCGCGACGCCTACCACCGTGGCATGCGCCCGGTGAGCCGCCCCGAAGGCGTCGTCGACGTACAGATCGGCCAGAGAGGCGAGTTGTTCGGAAAACTCGGGGTCGTTCTTCGTCTCGCCGGGGTAGAAGCGAGAGTTCTCCAGCAGCACCACGCCTTCGCCGTCCCACTTGTTCAGCGCCTCTTCGACCTCCGGGCCGACGGCGGCGTCGAGCTTGAGGACCGGCGCCCCGAGAAGCTCTTCGAGTCTCTTTGCAACCGGGTCCATCGCGTACTTCGGGTCGGGCTCGCCCTTCGGCCTTCCGAGGTGTGAGATCAGGATGGGTTGTGCTCTTTGCTCTAGAAGATACTTGATGGTCGGAATGGCCCGCCGGATACGCGTGTCATCCGTGACCTCTCCGTTTTTGACCGGGACGTTGAAATCCACCCGCACGAGCACCCTCTTTCCCCGCACATCGAGGTCCCGCACGCTGCGTTTGTTCATGTTGGCTCCCTCGAACAGAAATCGGGGGCGAGATTCTGCCCTGCCCCCGAACCTACCTACAGGCGCTCGCCGATGTAGCGGACGATGTCCACGGTGCGGTTTGAGTAGCCCCACTCGTTGTCGTACCAGCCCAAGACCTTAACGTTCTGGCCGGTGGACATAGTCAACTGCGAGTCGAAGACGCAGCTCGCCGGGTTGCCGACGATGTCGTGGGAGACCAACGGCGCTTCGGAGTATTCGAGGATGTCCGCGAGTTCGCCTTCGGCGGCTTCCTTGAAAGCGGCGTTTACCTCCTCGACCGAAACCTCCCTTTCCACCCGCGCCACGAGGTCCGTGATCGAACCGTCCGGGACCGGGACGCGCAGGGCCATCCCGTCGATCTTGCCCTCAAGCTCCGGGTAGATTACGGCCGCCGTCCGGGCCGCCCCGGTGGAGGTCGGGACTATGTTCTGAGGGGCGCTGCGAGCGCGCCTAGGGTCCTTATGCGCCGCGTCAAGCAAGCTCTGGTCGTTGGTGTAGGCGTGGCAGGTCGTCATGTAGCCCGATTCGATCCCGAAGTTGTCCTGCAAGACCTTGACCATCGGGATGATGCAGTTGGTAGTGCAACTGGCGTTAGAGACGACCTGGTGATTGTCGGGGTCGTAGGACTCGTGGTTGACCTTGTAGATAAAGGTGCCGTCGGCGCCCTTGGCGGGAGCAGAGATGACTACCTTCTTTGCGCCGCCTTCGAGGTGCTTGGCCGCCCCATCGCGGTTGGTGAAGACACCGGTGGACTCTACGACCACGTCGGCGCCGACGTCGCCCCAGGGGATCTGCGCCGGGTCGCGCTCGGAGAAGGTTTTGATCTCCCTGTCGCCGATGTGCAAGATGTTGCCATCGAGGCTCACATCCTCGGGCCAGATGCCATGTACAGTGTCACGCTTGAACAGCAGGGCCAGACCTTCCATCGGCGCCAGATCATTGATCGCCACGATCTCTACGTCGTCACCGTTCTCTATCGCCGCCTTCGCGGTGAGCATCCCGATCCTGCCGAAACCATTTATTCCTACGCGTACGGCCACCTTTCCTCCATTCGCCGTAGCTTGCCACGTCCCTTATTATTCCCCGATCGCCTCGCCTTTATAACAAGGCGTCAGCTCGTCATCCGCCCATCTTATCAGCCACCGACCTCCCTATTCGATCGCCGCCAATAGCTGGACTGTCTCAAATGTCCTGCGGACCTGCCCACTTCTTAATCTCCGGTGGCGTGTAGCTCTCCATCATATCCAGCAGAGCATGAGGGTCTTGCTCTTGCAGAGCGAGGAAGCGATGGTCCGGTGGGACGAAACCTTCCGCTACCGCCTCGTCGAAGAGGGTAGATAGAGGCTTCCAGAAGCCATTAACGTCGAGCAACGCGCACGGCTTCTCATGTATGCTCAACTGGGCCCAGGAGAGAACCTCCAGGAACTCCTCCAGCGTTCCGTAACCCCCGGGAAGTGCTACGAAACCATCGGAGAGATCCGCCATCAGCTTCTTGCGCTCGTGCATCGTGCCGACTACGTAGAGCTTGGTCAGGCCCGCGTGGGCTATCTCTCTGGTGACCAGCGCGTCGGGAATCACCCCAACAACCTTACCACCTTCGTCGAGTGCCGCGTCAGCCAGGACCCCCATTAGCCCGACCCGGCCACCGCCGTAGACCAGTCCGAGCCCCCGGCGCGCGAGAGTCTTCCCCATGCGCCGCGCAGCCTCTACGTAGGATGGGCTCGAACCTTCTCTGGAACCACAGAACACGCACACCCTTCGCACTTAGAAAATCCTCCTTTGTAGCCGTCAGCCATCAGCTTTCAGCTGTCAGCTTCTTTCCTGGGTATTCATGCCCACTTCCGCCAAAGCAACGCTGTTTTTGCTGGAGCAAACGTTTCTGCCAACACAACGAGCGACGAAGAAGCAGGTAACCTACCGCCCTTCTATGCCTTGCTAGTGGCTGAGAGCTGACAGCTGATGGCTATCAACCGCCGAAGGCGATGATTGGCAGCGCTCTTGGTGATTCCGCCAAGACGGGCGAGCTCGGCGAGCGAGGCGTCGGGGTGTTCGAGCCGGAGCGCGAGCATCTCGCTGAGCGCTTCCGGCAGCCCCCCGGGGTCGATGCTCTGCAAGATCTCCTGCTGGTGGGCGGCTGCGGCTGCGGTGCGCGCCGCGTTCGCCGCATCGAAGTTTGTCACCCGGTTAGCGTTCGCCTTAGCCTCGCCGAGGATCGCCCGGGCCTCGTACTCGAGGACTGCCTCGTGCAGACCCATCTGGGCGAGTAGCGTGGTCACCTCGTCGGCGCCCTTGGCGTAGGCTACCCAACTGCCCCGGCGCCTGACGATCTTGAGGGGTGCCCGCGAGAGGGCCGTGACACGTCTGACGAACTCCTCGTCCGCGTGTACGAACTCCAGATGGTGACCGCCGCGGTTGCCCGGGCGGGTCACGGAGCCGGCGCCCTGGAAGGCGCCTTTAAGGTAGGCGGCGCCTGCGGGAGACCCAGACCTTTTGCCGGTCTCGCGTAGAGCCCGCTCCCGCTCGATGCGCAGCTCTTCGGCGGCTTGGAGGGCCCGATTGCCTTCTACACGTACAACGTAGCGGGCCCTTCCAAAGGAGTCCTGTCCGGACGGTGAGACTCGGGGCTCGAGCCTGAACTCCGAGCGCCAGAGCCTGACCACCGATCGAGCGACAGCCGCGCTAGGAGTTCGAATTGTCACACCCGAGCCGTCGTGGGTGCCTGCAGCGTCCACAAGACCAGCAAGTTCGATCCTCTGGTGAGGACCGCCTGCTTTCGGGTTCCCCGTCCGGGCAGCGAGCTGGCGCCGCAGCTCAGAGGCGAACGAGGGCAACGTCGCGCACCTCCTTGGCAAGCCGCGAGGGGTCGTGGCGCACCTCATGGCTGGCGTCTCCGTGGGAGACAAGATCCGCCTCCCGCACCCTGACCCCTAAAGTACGAATCTCCTCGCGATCCACGACCACGGGTGCGGCTCCCTCGGCCCTGTAACGCTCGATGAGCTCCCGCGACAGCCCGCCAGAGTGGACGAGCACGTCCGTCACGACCGGTCCAACGTGATCCGCTATCGCCCGCAGGTGGTCCGAGACGGCGAAGCCGTCCGTCTCGCCCGGCTGGGTCATCACGTTGGCCACGTATACTACCGGCCCGGAGAAAGCGGCCAGGGCCTCCCTGACCCCGCCGCCCAGAAGAGCAGGGATGGTGCTCGTGAACAGGCTCCCCGAGCTCAACACCACCACGTCCGCGCTACCAACCGCCTTGACCACACCAGACGGAGCCGGCGTTCCGTCCGGCTCGACCGTGACCCTCCGCACCGGCTTGCGCGCCGCGTGTACCGCTGACTCCCCGCGAGCGACCGTCCCGTCGGCGTAGTGAGCGTAGAGCGTCAGACTCTCGACCGCCGCTGGGAAGACCCGGCCCTTAATGCGCAAGAAACGGCCTGCCTGCTCCACACCCTCGGTGAACCCCCCGGCCATGTCCGAGAGCGCCGCGATGATTATGTTCCCGACCGAGTGATCCGAGAGGTCGCCTCCACCACCCTCGAAGCGGTAATTGAAGACCTCGGCCAGTCCTCTACGCCCGGCGAGCGCCACAAGACAGTTCCTGACGTCGCCAGGAGGAGCTACCCCGAGCTCCTGCCTTAGCCGCCCACTCGATCCTCCGTCATCCGCTACCGTGACGATCGCCGTCAGGTACCTGACCCGGTCCTGAAGGCCTCGCAGCAGCACCGGTAGCCCAGTCCCCCCGCCGAACGCCACCACGCGCAAGTATTCGCTCCTGTCCATAGTGTCTCATTATACCTACCGGCTCGTTGGTCCCTGCCAGATTGAAGGTAGCGTTTTGATAACCGAATCGTTCGTGATGCATAATGCGTCCTTCACGCGATAGAGGGGATGTGCTAGTAATGGTAGGCACGCGGGACCAGGAGATAGGAGAGCGGGGATGAGGTTCAGTGCCAACGTTTCGATCCTGTTCAAAGAGGTGCCGCTGCTGGAGCGTTTTGGCCGAGCAGCGGAGGCCGGCTTCGGGGCGGTGGAGTTCTGGTGGCCGTCGGGCGAGGATCTCGGGGAGATAGAGAGGGCGATCAAAGACGCTGGCCTCGAGGTTGCGCTCTTCAACTTCGACGCCGGGGACATGGCAGGCGGGGACCGGGGACTCGTGAGCAACCCGTCGCGCGAGGAGAAGTTCCGGGATAACGTGCCGGTGGCACTCGAGCTTGCCAGGAGCCTCGGATGTTCGAGGCTGAACGCGCTCGCGGGGCACGAGATACCTGGCATGGCCCGTGAAGAGCAGCTCGCACTTGCGCGCCGCAACGTTGGCTTCGCGGCGGGTGAGGGCCGGGAGGCCGGGATCGAGGTGCTTGTGGAGGCCGTCAACACCTTCGAGAATGGACCGTATCTGTTGAGCACCACAGCGCAAGCCGTCGAATTCGTGCGCAGTGTCGGCCGGGAGAACGTAAAGATACAGCACGACTTCTACCACATGCAGCGGATGGAGGGGAACCTCGTCGCGAACCTCCGCCAGCACGTCGGGATTGTGGGACATATCCAGATAGCCGATTCGCCCGGGCGCAGAGAGCCGGGGACAGGTGAGATCCACTACCCCTACGTCCTCTCTCAACTCGAAGAACTCGGCTACAGTGGCTACGTTGGTCTCGAATACAACCCGACTACGGAGACTACTGAAGAAAGCCTCGCGTGGCTACCCAAAGAGCTACGCGACAAGGATGTCTCCGTCGAGGACCTGAAACTCTATTGAGAAAGGACGGGACACCATGGCAGAGAAGATCGGCTTTATAGGCCTGGGAATAATGGGCAAGCCGATGGCTCGCAACCTCATGAAGACCGGGTACGAGCTGGTGGTCTACAACAGGAGCCCGGAGAAAGCCGACGAGCTCGCAGAGGAGGGAGCAGAAGGCGCCGGAAGTCCCAAAGAGGTGGCAGCGGCGTGCGGGATCGTCATTACCATGCTCCCCGACTCTCCCGACGTCGAGGAGGTGGTGGCCGGGGAAGGCGGGGTCTTCGAAGGAATTGAGGAGGGCTCGCTCCTGATCGACATGAGCACCATCTCGCCGGTGGTCGCCAGGGATCTCGCCGCCGTCGCCAAGAAAAAGGGCGTCGGGATGCTCGACGCGCCGGTCTCAGGTGGAGAGCCGGGGGCTATAGAGGGGACGCTTTCGATCATGGTCGGAGGCAGCGAAGAGGACTTCGAGAGAGCGAAGCCGATCTTCGACATCCTGGGACAAACTATCGTACACGTAGGCGAGGCTGGTGCAGGTCAGGTGGTCAAGGCGTGCAACCAGGTCGTGGTGGCGCTCGTGATAGAGGCGGTCTCGGAAGCGCTTGTACTCGGCTCCAAGGCCGGGGTTGATCCCGTGAAAATCATCGAGGTGCTCTCGGGAGGGCTGGCCGGCAACAAGATAATGGAGGCCAAGAGGAACTTCTTCCTTGAACACGACTTCGATCCGGGCTTCAGAATCGAGCTGCACAGCAAGGACCTCGCGATAGCGCTGGCAGCAGGCAGGGAATATGGTGTGGCGCTACCAGTGACGGCCATCGTCAGCCAGATGCTAGAGGCGCTGAAGGCAAAAGGGTCCGGGGACAGGGACCACTCGGCGATCCTGACCTTGATAGAGGATCTCGCGCAACACAGAATAGGCGATGAGACCTAGCACGCGGTTTACCAAGCTGTCTTTCTAGGCTGTTCTACTTTTGGCTTCTCCGAGCCCGGCTAAGGCGACCGGTTAAAGCCAGCCAGAGCGCTTGAAGCCACGATAGAGCATGGCCGAGAGCAGCACCATCATAACCAGCGCGAGCGGGTAGCCTATCCTCCACGCCAGCTCCGGCATATACTCAAAGTTCATCCCGTAGATACCAGCGATAATCGCTGGTACGGCCAGGATGGCCGCCCAAGCGGATATTTTCTTCACCTGATCGTTCTGGTCCACGCTCACCAGCGTGAGGTTGATGCTGACGATGTTAGAGAGGAGCTCGCGGAAGGCTGCGATCTGCTCCGTCACCCGTAGCAAGTGGTCGTGGACGTCGCGCAGAAACTTACGCACCTCGGGGTCGACGTCGTCCACTTCACCATCGATCAGGCGCACTAGTGTCAGGGCCAATGGCTGCGTTGCCCGGTAGAACTCTATGACCTCGCGAGACAGCTCGTAGATCCGTCGTGAGACGCCAGCATTGCCCCCGAACACCTCCGTCTCGATCTCGTCGACGTCGTTCTCGAGACCCTCGACTACCGGGCCGTAGTCGTCGACCACGTGGTCCATGATCGCGTAGAGGACTGCCGGGGGGCCTCGCCGGAGAAGGTCGGGCTCGCCCTCCAGCCGTTGACGCACCCCCTCGAGCGAGGACGCCTTGCCGTGGCGCACCGTTACTATAAAGTCAGGTGCCATGAACGCGTGGATCTCGCCAAACTCCACCGTCTCCGTCTCGTCCAGGTAGCGCGCCGACTTAAGCACCACGAAGATTGAATCGCCATACCGCTCCAGCTTGGGCCGCTGGTGCGCCTTGATCGCATCCTCCACCGCCAGGCTGTGAAGGTCGAACTCGCCGGTTACGGAGCGGAACTCCTCCTCGGTCGGCTCGAAGAGGCCAACCCAGGCGAACCCACCTTGTTTACGACAGGCCTGGTGGGTACCCTCCAGAGAGCAAGGAACACCCCGGCGCCCGTTCACGTAGATGGCGCTATCCACGATCATGATCGCATTATACGCCGGGCCAGAAGTGGAGCGACCCCATCAATCTCGCCACGTATATTCCAGGCGAGAGGATCCCTCACACTCACGCTTTCTTCGTCGACCGGCTTCTCGGAAAGCGTTAGACCGGATCAAGAACTACACACTCCTCGGCAAACGATCCAGCGGGGTCCACACTCGTTACCAGCGAAACCTGGCAAGAAGCCGGACGCGCCTCCGGCTTGCGTTACCATACCTCTCGGGCGGCAGGCGAGAGATTCAGGTAAGCCCGCGCAGTAGACCGGCAAGCGTTCAGCACCCGGTACAGTATGGTGGCATCCCACGCCAGGATACGGGCTACGCAGAGACGAGGTGAAGGGGCGCTGGCCGACGCGAGCATGCGGGATGCTCCGCTCAATACCCTGTGCAACTCTTCGGCCATCGGTTCGAGATTCCGGGACGCGAGAACGTACACTGTCCCTAGATACGAGTAACCACCGAACGGCTCACCGCCAGGGAGAAGATCTAAGCCGTCCACGGTCTCCGGGAGCTCTTCCCTGAAGATACGCGTCATGCCGGAGAGCCTGTCGAAGACGAAACGCTCCCCGCGAGCTACACGGCCCGCACAGAAGGCGTCCCAGAAGAGAAGGGTCGCGTCCTCGGAGAGGTGGATGTTCGTCTCCTGCCGGTAACTGGAATGAGGAAAGGGGATCACGTGGTGCGGCAGGTACTCGAGAAAGCTCCCACCTCCGATGCGAAAGACTGCCTTCTGCCGGGCCTCCACTCCCTTGTACACCTTGTGCGCAGCCTGGGTGAGTACGGTGGCCGCGGAGCCGGGGGCCAGGTCGATATCTATCTCCAGGTGATCCCCGCCCAGGATGCCGCCCGAAGGGTTGGTGGTCTGGACCTCAGGGATGCCCGAGCCATCCGGATAGTTGGCTCGTACCGCACCGAATGGCGCTTCCCAGTACCGCTTGGTCAGCACAGTCTTCCCATACCGAGGCTTTAGGGAGAGCCGGAGGACCCCGCTCTGTCCCGTGCGATCCTTACCCCTAATGCGAGTGGGGGTGGCCATGATGGTCAGCCCTGGCATGGGAGGTAGCGGGTACCCAACTGCGGTGCTCTACGGCCTCCTTCACCCAAGCTACCACCGCGTCCATCCCGGCGCCGTGCAGGACGGAGGCGAAGAGCGTGGGAGCCTCGCCCCTGAGCTGCCTCGCGTCCCGCTCCATAACCGAGAGGTCGGCGCCGACGAGTGGGGCGAGGTCCACCTTGTTGATAACCAGGAGCTCCGAGCGAGTGACACCGGGGCCGCCCTTACGAGGCACCTTGTCGCCTCCGGCGACGTCTATTACGTATATCGAAGCGTGAACTAACTCAGGGCTGAAGGATGCCGCGAGGTTGTCCCCGCCGCTTTCGATGAAGAGGAGGTCGAGGTCGAACTCCTGCTCTAAAGTCTCCGCAGCCTCCAGATTCATCGAGACGTCGTCCCGGATGGCCGTGTGCGGGCAGCCACCAGTCTCTACGCCCACTACTCTTCTCTCTGGCAGAACGGCGGCCCGCATCAAGAACTCCGCGTCCTCGCGGGTATATATGTCGTTGGTGACGGCCGCTATCTCGAACTCCCCGCCAAACCTCCGGCACAGCTCCGCAACCAACGCCGTCTTCCCGGAGCCAACCGGTCCCCCGACTCCCAATCGCAATGCGCCCATGTGCTTGTTGTCTCCCGTGCTCAAGACATGTACAACCTCACCCGCTGGCGCTCGTGCAGCATGGAGTGCAAGTCTATGGTGGGCGAGAAGGCGTACATCTCCTCTGGGGCTACCTCTCTACTCTTCTCGGCTGCCTGTGCGATCTCTTCCCAAAGATCGAAGAGCACCCGCTGGGCAGCGCTTCCTCCGAGCGGGATGAGTTTTTGTCCTGCGGCGACCAGGGAAGCGGCGCTAGCGTAAAGGTACGCCGG
>JAWWQA010000041.1:0-12289 GCA_033854695.1 Rubrobacteraceae bacterium | reverse complement strand
ACCGAGATAGCCACGCTTTACGGAGCCGCGCTCCGAGAGCGTACCGGCTACGCGCCAGGCGACCTCAGAGGGTACGGCGAGCGCCACGCCCCGGGCGAGCCCAAGCGCCATGATCCCCAGCACGGCTCCTTCGGTGTTTATGAGCGGTCCGCCCGAGAAGCCGGGGTAGGGCGTCGCGTCGGTCTGGACGTACCTCTCGAGCCTCATCCCCCGCCCCGCGCGCAAGGGACCACCGGCTGCGCTCACGATCCCGAAGCTCGCCCGTATCCCCTCTCTGGAAGGACGAGCGACAGCGAGTGAGATCTGCCCAACCCTCACACCACCCGCCGCAGGCTCCGCCATGTTGTTACCAAGCTCCGGCACTTCCAGAACGGCTAAGTCCGTAGAGGGGTCTCGGCCGATGAAGCGCGCCTCCAGGGTGCGGCCGTCGTGAGTCATGACCGACAGGTCTTCCTCGCGCTCCAGGACGTGGCTCGCCGTCAGTACCTTCCCGGCAGAGTAGACTATGCCGCTCGCCGGACGGCGTCTCCGGCCATTCACCAGCACGACCGACGGCCCGACTTTCTCTACCGCGTCGGCCATACCCTCGGATAGCGCGCTCAATACGTTCAAGGTTTCTTCTTTACGCTCCATGATCCTCTCCTGAGTGGGTTGCTGTGAATACTGTATCCCTGAGCTCAGGAACGGACATCGCCCGTTCGGCTAGTTCTCAACCTGGAAGAATGGCTAGTTTCCCGGATAGAACGTTCTCGGAAGCCACAAGTCGGCTCCTGTAAGGATCCCTTGCTAGGAGTGCCGGGGTACCCGCAAGCGCACCCGGGTGCCCTCGCCAGGCTCGGCGATGACCTCCAAGTTTCCGCCGAGTAGGAAGGCCCGCTCTTGCATCGCGGTGAGCCCCATCCCACCCCGGGTCGCCCCCGGGTCGAACCCCTTCCCGTCGTCGGATACCTCCGCCCAAACTTCGTCTCCGGTTATCCCCAAGGTCACACGAACGTGCCGGGCTGCTGAGTGGCGCCGGGTGTTGGTGAGTGCCTCCTGGATGATGCGGAAAAGCTCCCTACTCGTCGCTCCTGAGAACTCCGTGGGGAATCCTTCTGTCACGACGAGGTCTATATCGCGGTCTGGGGCCATCCGGCGTTCAAGCTCCACCAAAGACTCCACGTCTTGGACGAACGATCGTTGTCCCCGGCTCGCTTCCGGGTGTAAGTCGTAGATAGCCTCGCGTATCCCTCTCACTGCCCGCCGGAGAACCTCGACCTCCCGTTCCAGATCAATGCTGGACCCCAAACTTTCCGGCGCTATCCGGGCGATATTCAGGGATTGCAGGACATCCACGAGATCCTGCAAAACCCCGTCGTGCAAGTCGCGGGCCATCCGGCTGCGCTCGGCATTCCGCACCTCACGCAGCGCCTCCTCGGCCTCCTTGCGCTTGGTTATGTCTTGGATGACGGCGATGGAGTACTGGGATTCGCCAGAGGATTCGCGCGCCAGCGAGACGGTAAGGTTGATCCACACGACCGAGCCATCCTTCTTTATGTAGCGCTTCTCCATGGAGAAGGTTTCTATCTCCCCGGCCAAAAGCCGGCCCAACTGCTCCAGGTCGGCGTCGAGGTCTTCGGGGTGGGTTATCTCCTGGAAGTCGTGCTTCAGCAGCTCCTCGCGAGTATAGCCGGTGATGTCGCACAGTTTCTGGTTGACCCTTAACCACTTTCCGTCCGGTGACACATGCGCAACACCTACGGCAGCCTGTTCGAAGGTGGCGCGGAACCGTTCCTCGCTCTGTCTGAGCTCCTCCTCTGCCAGCTTGCGGTCGGTGATGTCGTGGGCGACGATGCACAGAACCTCCCTGCCTTCGTAGGGGATAGCACTCACGCTGACCTCCGTATCCGCCAAAGAGCCATTCTTGCGCCGGTACTTCCTCTCTCCGATGAAGTAGCATCCCTGTGTCATAACGTGTCGAACGTTACGGTCTATGCTCTCCGGGTCGTGGGCTACGATGTCGTAGAGCGTTAGCTGCCGTATCTCTTCAGCCGTGTAGCCTAGCGACCTGTGGAACGCGGTATTGGCTTGGAGGATGCGCCTGGTACCGGCATCGACCAGGAAGATATTCTCCGCCGCCTGTTCGACCACGGTGCGGTAGAGCTCCTCGCTCTGGCGCAGAGCTTCTTCGGCTCGGTTGCGCTCGGTTCGCTCCTCGGCCTCGCGCACCGCGCGCCGGACGGCCGGAACGAGTCTCTCCAATCGCTGCTTTAGCACGTAGTCCGTGGCGCCGGTTTTCAGGGCTTCGATCGCTCTCTCTTCGCCGATCGCGCCGGAGACCAAGATAAATGGAATCTCAGGGTAGATCCCTCGCACGATCTTCAACGCGGAGAGGCCGTCAAACGACGGAAGCGAATAGTCCGAGAGGACGAGGTCGAAACAACCCTTCTCCAGCGCGGCAAGGAAGTCGGCGCGGTTCTGCACCCTGAACATCTCGCAAGAGATGCCGCTATCGGTCAGGATTGCGTGGATGAGCTCCGTATCCAGCGGTTCGTCTTCGAGGTTGAGGATGCGTAATGCCACTATATCTTCCGACACCCTGACGCTCCCGCGTTCTAAGGCCGAACGGTGGTCAATGCGTCCGGCCTACGCTTCCTGGAGGTGGCTGATTGATGACCGCCCAGAAGAGCCCGAGCTCTCTGACAGCTTCGACAAAATCGTGGAAGCCTACCGGCTTGACGACGTACGCGTTCACGCCAGAATTGTAGCTTCTCGCAAGGTCTTGCTCCTCGCGTGAAGAGGTGAGCATCACCACCGGAATCCTCTTCAAGTTCGGGTCGGTTTTTATACGCTCCAGCACTTCCAGCCCGTCCACCTTGGGTAGTTTTAGATCGAGCAGCATCACCGCCGGGTTGCCCGCTGCCCGTGACTCGTAGGCTTCCCGGCGATAGAGGTAGTCCAGCGCCTCCGCCCCATCGCGCGCAACGACGATCTCGTTGGTGAGGTAGTTTTCGGCCAGCGCCGAGAGGGTCAGCTCGACATCATACGGATCATCTTCGACCAGCAGGATCTTACCCGGTTCCTCCACCGTTCCTCCTCGTGATTAGCGGAAGCGAAAAGTAAAAGGTCGCGCCACTACCCACGCGGCCCTCTGCCCAGGTGCGTCCCCCATGTCGACGAATGATACGCCGGACGTTGGCAAGACCTATACCGGTGCCCTCGAACTCCTCCGTGCGGTGCAGCCGTTGAAACACGCCAAAGAGTTTATTGACGTATTGCATGTCGAATCCCACACCATTGTCGCGAACGAAGAATATGGTTTCGTCCTCGCTGGTCGTGCTACCGATTTCGATCACGGCTTGCTCGCGGGTGCGGGTGTACTTGACGGCGTTGGAGAGCAAGTTTTGCAGAACGAGCCGCAGCATGGAAGGATCACCGCGGACCTCGAGCAACTCTCCTATCTTCCAGGAGATATTCCGTCCCTTCATCTCGAGCCTCATATCGTCCAGCGTCTCCTGCACGAGCTGGTCTATATCAACGATGCTGAGGCGCATCTCGGCGCGCCCCATGCGGGAGAAGTAGAGAAGGTCGTCGACGAGAGCACCGGCATGCCTGGTAGATGTCAAGATCGTCTCCAGATAACGCAGCCCGGTCTCGTCCAGCGTCGAATCCACTCTTCTCTGAAGCAGCTCCGCGAACCCGCTGATGTGCCTGAGCGGCGCTCGCAGGTCGTGGGATACCGAATAGGAGAAAGACTCAAGCTCTTTGTTGGCTTCTTCCAGCTGGGCGGTCCGTTGCTGGACCCGCTCTTCGAGTTGCTCGTTGAGAAGACGGATCTCCTCTTCTGCCCGCTTGCGCTCGGTAATGTCGCGGGCTATAGTCGAGGCACCGACAATACTGCCCCCCGGGTCCTTGATCGGAGATATGGTCAGGGATACGTCGAGGCGCCTCCCGTCCTTGGTCATCCGCACGGTCTCGTAGTGATCGATGCCTTCTCCGTGCCTGAGCCTCTCCAGGATCATCGGGATCTCGTCTGAAAGGTCTGACGGTACCAGGATTGAGACGGATTGCCCCACAGCCTCGTCTGCCAAGTAGCCGTAGAGCTTCTGCGCACCTGCGTTCCAACTGGTTATGATGCCCTCGAGCGTTTTCCCTATGATCACGTCGTCCGAGGAGTCAACAATGGCCACCAGCCGGGAGCGTACCTCTTCGGCCCGCTTGCGCTCGGTAATGTCGCGAAAGATGTTGACAACAAAGCGAACTCGCCCCTGATCATCGAAGACCGGCACCGCCCTAACCGTAGACCACCGCTCCTCGCCCGTCCCTACTACATCCACGAAGCACAGCGTCACCTCCTGGCTTCGCTTGCCCCGCAGCGCCAGCTGACTTGGGAGTCGCTCACGTGGGAACGGCCTGCCGGATTCGTCCATGACGTCGAACTTCTGCGTCACGTCCTGCACGGGCGCCTCGAGCAAGGCCTGAGCAGAAGGGTATCCGAGGATCTGTGCAGCGACCTCGTTCGCGTAGATCAGGTGCCCGGCAGGATCCTGGGCGGTGATGCCGTCTGCTACTCCCTGCAGGATGATCTCCAGCTGGTCCCTGGAGCTCCGCAGTTCCTCTTGGGCCCGCTCGCGCTCGGCTATCTCCCTCTTGGCCTCCTCGTAGAGCCGCGCATTATCCACAGCCACAGCTGCCCTTCGAGCGAGGTCCTCGGCCAATTCCAGGTCAGCTTCTCCATAGCGCCGCCCCGACTCAGCCGAGATCAGCGTGATCGCCCCAAGCGTCCGTCCCCGGGCAACCAGTGGTACCAACATGGAAGACCTTAGGCCCAACTCTCGCAGGATCTCACGGACCTCTTGGTCGGTTACGGCTTCATCCAAGAGCTCCTCGGTGATCTCCGGGGTGAGCTCTGACTTCCCGGTACGCAGCACGTTATATATCCCGTAGGGATCGTCCGGGTCGGGTGGGTAGCGTTCCTGCAGCTCGTGGGCAAGCGCTACCTTCTCGGGGTCCTGATGTGCTACGGCAAGCCTCTCGAGCGAGCCGTCCTCCTCGAGGACGTCCACCGCGCACCAGTCGGCCAGGTGCGGCACCGCGAGACGAGCCACGTTGGCCAGCGTCTCCCGGTAATCGAGCGAGGAGAAGAGCGCTGCGCTCGCCTCCACCATAAAGCGCAAAGCGTCCTCAGTTCTCTTGCGCTCCGTTATGTCGTTGTTGACCTCGAGGATAGCCGCCGGCTCGCCGTGCTCGTTGTTATGCAGTACCTGCAGGCTCGCCACCATGACGCGCTCGCCATCCTGCCTGGTCTGAACCAGTTCGCCCTCCCAACGCCCCTCGCGAAGGAGCCTGGCCGTGATCTCCTCCGGCGACTCCTGATGCACCGTTCGGAGAAGCTCGTGGGAAACCCTGCCCAAGGCTTCTTCTTTCCGCCACCCGTACATCCGCTGAGCGCCTGTGTTCCAGAAGACGATCTCGCTAGCGAGGTTGCGTATCAGCACGGGAGCGAGGTCGAGGATCTGCGCTTGCTCCCGCAACTTGGCCGACTGCCTCTTCAGTGCCTCCTCAGCCTCCTTGCGCTCGGTGGCGTCCTCGTGTGTCAGGACCACCTCGTCTATGTTCACGGCCTCTCGTCCTTTGCGGGATAGATAAGCAGAGAGGTTTGCATCTCCCATGGAGGATACCTCCTATGTAAACGTGCTACGGTCCTATCCTAACCGATCCTTCCGTAGGCTACGATGGGAGGGATACCTGAGACCAACGGTCTCGCGCAGTCGCTTGCGCCCTTAACGATCGGATTCGCCAATCTCTACCCAACCCTCGATCTGCGACAGCAGATATATTGTCTCACAAGTTCCGGGGGTTCGTCGCAGCGGTAGATCAACACAAGAGGGTTGCCAGAAGACCGCGCTGCATATTGAACCTAACAATTCTTCAACTCCTATTCGACCTCGTCGTCGATGATATTACACTTCGAGGATGCCGAAAGCCGCTTCGACGGCCTCCTCCGGTGAGGATGCCACGACCAGGTGTCCGGGGAGGTCCCAACTTTCTAAAGAAACCACCGGACGCCCGATCTTTCGAGCAAGCCCTATCTCCGAGAGTGTGCCGTACTCCCCACCGATGGCGATGATCACATCACCCGAGCAGACGACCGCCAAGTTTCTGGCCTGCCCCATACCTGTGGCTATGGAGTAGGCAAGGTACTCATTCGCCCTCCGCCGGTCCTCATCAGGCAAGATACCGACGGCCAATCCACCTGCCTCCGTAGCACCGCGGGCCGCCGCCTCCATCACCCCGGAGAGCCCGCCGCAGACGACGATGCCGCCCCTCTCGGCGACGAGTCGCCCAACCTCTCGCGCCTGCTCGTAGAGCTCACCATCGGCCGCTCCCGATCCAACCACTGCCACGTAAGGTCCGCCGCTCACGGAGTAGGGTAATTACTCACCTGACCGAGCAAGTAGCGCAAGACGGCGACGGCGCCGTTCTTGCTCAAGGGCTCGTTCCAGTTGCCGCACTTGGGAGACTGCACACAAGCCGGGCAACCCTTTTTGCAGGGGCAGCGGACGAGGACGCTCAAGGTGTCACGGGCCACCTCTTCGAAGGTATCGTAACCGCGCTCGGAAATGCCGACACCACCCGGGTAGCCGTCGTAGACGAAGACGGTGGGCAGGCGCGTCTGGCGGTGCATGGCGACTGAGAGCCCCCCGATGTCTCCTCGGTCGCACATCGCGAACAGCGGCAACAGCCCGATAAAGGCGTGCTCTGCGGCATGTAAGGCGCCCAGGAATTCGACGAAGTTGGGACGGGTCTTCCCCTCTGGCGGCGGTATTGGGGGCAGCGTGAACCACAGGCCGCGCGTCTCGAAGGCGGTCGGCGGCAGGTCGAGAGGGAAAACGCCGATCTCGCGCGAGTCAGAGACCTGTATCTTCTTGTAGAACGTGACAACGTCCGTGGTTCGCACCCGTCCCCAATGCAGGGTAGCGCCGTTCGAGAGATCGCGCTTCTCGGACTCGTCCAGGATCTCCACGTCTGTCTCGACCTTGACCCTGGTGTAGTAGCGGTTCGGGACCCTTCGTACGAGCGCGTTGTGAGCTGCGAGGTTCAGGTCCTCGACTTCGTAGGCCCGCCCACGATGCAAGTAAGTCGCCCCCGGGTGTAGCTCCATCGGCGCTCGCCGCGCCTCTACAGATCCGATCACCTCCCCTTCCCTGTCCGCCACCAACACCGACGCCGAATCGGCCGAACGCAAGGAGATGTTCCACGCCGGCTTGTCCCCCCGCGTGTAGTACATCCTCCCCCCACTCCTCACCAACGCTCCCGACTCGACCAGATCCTCCGCGATTGAGCCGTATGCATACCCGAAATATTTCTCGTCGTCGTCTTCGAGAGGAGCCTCATACGCCGCCGCCAGTAGATGCGGCCCGAGAATGTACGGGTTCTCGAGCGTCAACCGCGCCGCTTCGACCCGCCTGCCGAGGACCTTCTCCGGGTTCTCGTAAAGGTACTGGTCCAGAGAGTCGCGCCCGGCGATGTACACCGCCAGAGACGGCTCCTTACCGCGCCCGGCCCGGCCCCACTGCTGCCAGATCGAGGCGACACTCCCCGGATATCCGCAGCACACGACCGCCTCCAGAGCACCGACGTCCACCCCGAGTTCCAGGGCATTCGTCGAGACCACACCCATGAGCTCCCCCCGGAAGAGGCGCCCCTCAATCTCTCGTCGCTCCCGCACAGTGTAACCCGCGCGATACGGCGAGATGCGACGTGCGAGATTAGGACCGAGGCGGTCGGCGGCATAGCGGTAGATGAGCTCCGCCGACTTGCGACTCTTGGCAAAGGCGATGGTGCGTACGCCCTGCGCGACCAGCTTCGAGAACACGAAGGCTCCCTCTGTAAGCATGCTCCGCCGATCGCCCTTCTCTTCGTCCTTCAAAGGCGGGTTCCTGAAAACCACCCGCCGCTCTCCGCTCGATGCTCCGTCACGATCCACAAGCGCGAACGGAAGGCCCGTCAGGACCTCCGCGAGCTCCAGGGGGTTAGCTATAGTCGCGCTCGTCAGGACGAACTTCGGGTCTGCCCCGTGCAGTTCAGCCACCCTCCGGAGACGTCTCAGGACCGCCGCCACATGTGAGCCGAAGACGCCGCGCAGAAGGTGCGCTTCGTCAACGGCGACTATCTTGAGGTTCCTGAAAAAATCCGCCCAGAGGGAGTCGTGGCTGGGGAGGAGAGCAACGTTCAGCATGTCGGGGTTCGTGAGGATCACGTTCGCCCGTTTGCGGATCTCCGCACGCAAGGCCTTGGGCGTATCCCGGTCGTAGGTCGCAGGGTGGACACCACGCAGCATGAGCTTCTCTATCTTCTGCAGTTGGTCCTGTGCGAGCGCCTTCGTCGGATATAAAAATAGCGCCCTGTTCGACGCGTTCTCGAGCGCGTTCTCAAAGGCGGGGATCTTGTAGCACAGAGACTTGCCGCTAGCGGTGGCCGTCGCGACGATCACGTTCTCCCCGGCCCGCACCCGCTCGTAAGCTTCGAGCTGGTGCGAGTAGAGCCGCTTTGCTCCCATCGCATGGAGAGCCCGCACGAGCTCCCGCGGCAGCTCCGGCGGTTCGACGAGGGCTGCCCCCCTGGGAGGCAGCGTAGCGACAGTTTGCCCTAAAGACTCCACTGACCGGCGGCTCAGGCCAGCGAGCGATGAGCCTCCGGTGGTGCCGGACCTCCCGGCTCGCTCCTTGAGGTCCCTAGATCTCACGTCGCCCGGCGAAAGCACGCCCGAGCGTGACCTCGTCGGCGTACTCCAGATCCCCGCCTACCGGCAGCCCACTCGCCAGAGCCGTGACCCGCACCGGCATATCCTTCAGCTCCTGGGCAATAAACAGCGCCGTCGCCTCACCGGTCGTAGTCGGATTGGTCGCGACCACGATCTCCTTCGTTCCCTCCTTGCCGACCCGCTCGACGAGCTCCGCTATCCTCAAATCCTCCGGCTCGATGCCGTCCAGCGGCGAGAGCGCCCCACCGAGCACATGATACAAGCCCCGATACTCGCCCGTACGCTCTATCGGACCGATGTCGTACGGGTCCTCCACGGCACAGATGACCGAGGGATCGCGCCGGGGATCGGTACAGATGTCGCACTCCTCGGCCTCGGTCAGGTTGAAGCAGCGCTTACACGGACGGATCCGCTCCTTTACCTCGCGCAGAGCGTCTGCCAGAGCTCGAGCATCATCAGGCCGCCCACGGACCACGTGGAAAGCGATCCTTTGGGCGCTCTTCGGCCCGATAGAGGGGAGCTTCGAGAGTTCGGTTATGAGCCGCTCGACCGGCCTCGCGTAGCTCGCCAAAGGTAGACTACAGCCCTGGCATGTTAAGCCCCATGTCCCCGAGACCGCCGGTTATACCGCCGAGCCTCTTCGAGGCCATCTCCTGGGAACTCGTCAGGGCCTCGTTGACCGCCGCGAGCACCATGTCCTGAAGCATCTCGACGTCGTCGGGGTCCAGGACCTCCGGGTCTATCTGCAGGTCTACCAGCTCGAGGTTCCCGGTCACCGTCGCCTTGACCGCCCCACCACCGGCGCTCGCCGTGACGGTCTCGCGTGCCAGCTCCTCCTGGGCCCTCTGCATCTCCTCCTGCATCTTCTGGACCTGCTGCATCATCTTGTTCACGTTTCGGCGACCACCCATAGGCTTTATTTACCTCCGTTTTGTTTGTCCTCGGGAAGCCCCTTGCCGGGGCCGAACAGCTCCTGCGCCATGGCCAACACCTCCCGCGGGTCCCGAATTATATCATCGGCTCCCTCTCTCTCTCCGGCCTTCCCGTCTAGTGCATTTCCCGGAGCCGGTCTCGGAGCCGCGTCCACGTTCTCAGCCGCCCCCCCGCGCGGCGACTCCGCCTCTAGCTTCGGCGCCGTCTCGGGAGCGGCCTCGAATACGTCGCGTAAAGGCCGGGTATGAGTCTGCGAAGCGCCCTCGTTCGCACCTTTCACGGGGGCTTTTGTGGGTGGAGTTACCACACCTGCCGGCCCATCCGCGCCGGCGACGCGAAACTCCAGGCCCGGCCGGGAGCCGAGGCGCTCTTCCAGGATCTCCCCCAGGGCTTCTCTGTGGCGCGAGTTCCCGGCCTCTTTTAAGTAGAAGTCCCGTTCTTTGGGGAATGAGATCTCCAAGATCCCCTCAGCGAATTCAGACGGCTGTCCCTCTGCAAAGATGGTCGCCGTCAGGGCCTGCTTGCGGTCCCTCAGATCCTGTATTACCTGGGCCCACTGTGCGGCCACAGCTTCTATCCCGGCCGTCCCGTCCCGCTCAACGTCAGAATCCGAACCCTGCCGGGTTACGGCATCCTCCGGCTCGCCGTCTTCCTGGTCTCCCCAGGACCGAGGCCTAGCTACCATCCGCGGCACGGCTTCTTGCGCCGCGAGTTCAGCCCGACGGTCCTCCGGGGGCAGGGTCACGGCGACCTTGCCCTCGGAGACGGCCTTTTCCAACACCTCGAGACGCCTGAGAAGGGCCTCCACGGAGGGCTCAGTATAATCGCGGGCAAGCTTCATGAAGGTCAGTTCGAGTTCGAGCTTTGGGTCGCCGCGCTTGGCACGCGAGAGGGCGTCGCCTAGAGCTTCGATCATGCGCACCACCTCGGTGGTCGGTATGCGCCCGGCCTGCTTCTCGACACCCGCTCTTTCCTCGGTTCCGATCTCGGCGAGGGCTACCTCTGGGGCGTGCGGCAGGAGCATTAGTCGTCTGAGATGCGCGACAAGCTCTCCGACGAACCGCGAGAGGTCCTTCCCCTCGTTCTGGAGCCTGTCAACGACGCGCAGGGCGTCTGCAGCCCGCCGCTCATAGAGAGCGTCCGTCGTCTCAAGCAGCACCTCAGAGCCCAGGCTGCCCAAGAGTTCCCGGACTCGCGTGGTGGTTATGGGGCCGTCGGCGAACGAGGCGAGCTGATCCAGCAGGCCCTCGGCGTCCCGAAACGAGCCGTTGGCCTCGCGTGAGATCAGGGTGAGCGCCGCGGACTCGGCCTCTATCCCCTCGGCCTCGGCGATCTCGCGTAGCTTCTCCGAAAGCAGCGAGACCCCGGGACGCCGAAAATCGAAGCTCTGGCAACGGCTTATGATCGTCGGCAGGACCTTGTGCTTCTCGGTGGTCGCGAGAACGAAGACCACGTGCTCCGGCGGCTCCTCCAGCATCTTCAGCAGAGCGTTGAACGCCTCGGTGGTGAGCATGTGGACCTCGTCGATTATGTAGACTTTCATCCGCCCTTGGGCGGGCACAAGGTTCACCCTGTCCCTCAGGTCCCGGATCTCGTCTATCCCACGATTCGAGGCCGCGTCCATCTCCAGCACGTCCATCGAGAAGTTGTTGACGATTGCTCGACAGCTCTCGCATGTCCCGTCCGGCTCAGGCGTCGGCCCTTTCTCGCAGTTTAACCCCATCGCCAACACCTTCGCCGTACTAGTCTTACCCGTACCCCTGGGTCCCGAGAACAGGTAAGCGTGGGCCACGCGGTCCGTCTCTATGGCGCGGCGCAACGTCCGCACCACCGGCTCCTGCCCGGCTACGGCATCGAAGGTGCGGGGGCGCCACTTGCGGTATAGCGAAACGTTGCGCATCTAGGAAGTGATGGTTCCCAAAAGTCTCACACCGCTAGTATAGCTGAGGGTACGTGGAGAAAAACTATCAAAAAGCCGCGCACCCCGCCTTCGACGGACTCGAACCCGGCGAACTCCCGGCCGTCAGCTCGGGTCCGGCTACCCCGATAGCACATGGGATTACCCGCTTAGTGCTGCTGCCTCCCGGCCCTGACACGATTCACGGGGTCCCATTGCCCGGGACCAGACCTTCAACGCTGACCGCACCGGTTTCAACCGAACCCGGGCCGCCTCAGGCGGGGATCTAGGCCCTGCTAGGCGATCGCAGGTCCAGGGCATCGCCAGCTCCCCGCTTAGCGCGGCTCGGTAATTTTATCAAAGAAGATGCGGAAGACGAGGCGGAAAAGGATGATCTGCAGGCTATGACAGCGCCTACGCCTCTACTACTCACCACTCTGGTGGTGGGTACGAGCATCGAGCGCTACCTTCCGGAGATCCAACTCACCCCGGTATGCGGCCACCCGTATTCCTCTGGGGGCTATCAGCACCCAAGCATCGGAGGCGAAGGCCACCACCCGGTAACCGTTGGGCAACCTCGGACGCTCCGGCTCCTCCTGCCCTTCCCGAGCGTCTCTCGCTCTGTCACTATCCCAACCCCCTCCGCGCGTAGCCTTGTGGGAGCCGTTTGGGGCCTCTGACGTGGGCGATGGCGGCATCTCACTATTGGCCTC
>JAWWQA010000040.1:0-7486 GCA_033854695.1 Rubrobacteraceae bacterium | reverse complement strand
GCCCGGAGGGCCTCAGACGCGTCAGGCGAAGCTCGGCGCCGTATCCGGTCGCAAGGCCGTACAAATCGTCCAGTTGATGGAAGTTCTGCTTGGTTAGCACGGAGTTTATCTTGAATTTGAACCCGCGCTCTGCCAAACGTTCCATCGCCTTGCGAGCGCGCTTGTAGGAGCCCGTCCCGCGAACCGGGTCGTTCGTCTCAGGCGTAGCTCCGTCCAGGCTGATCTGCACGTCGAGGTAGTCCCTGGAAGCTATCCAGTCCGCGGCAGCGTCATCTATGAGCGTCCCGTTGGTGGAGAACTTTACCCCGATGCCGTTATCGAGGCTGTAGTCCATCAACTCGAAGAAGTCCGGCCTCGTCAGCGGCTCGCCGCCGCCGACGTTGATGTAGAAGACCTTCATCTCGGCCCACTCGTCTATTAGGGCTTTGGCCTCGTCGGTGGTCAGCTCCTCCGGTCGCGCGTAGTCGGAGGCGGAGAGGCAGTGGGCGCAGCGGAGGTTGCACTCGTAGGTGACCTCCCAGGTGAGGCAGATCGGGGCCTCGAGCCCCTTGCGCAGCAAATCATAGCTCACGGATTATCCCTTTCCCTTCGAGTTGGCCGAGTGCGTTCTCCAGCGCTCGACATTCCCTATCGTCCAGCCCTCGTTTAACGGCGAATTCCTCCAGCGCCGCGCCCAGGGGCTGTCTTCCGTCCAACTCCACCAAAAATTCCACCAGTGGGCGCGAGTGTAGAAAGAGGAGCGCCCGGTTGTCGTAGCGGTAGACGAGGCCTCCGAATCGCTCCTGGCGCACCGAGACCTTCGCCGGGACCTCATAGCTCTGTTCTGTATTTACCGGCAACCGCTCTCCCTTTCTCGTCTCACGCCACCATTCACTCCGTCACAATCTGACATGCAAACAACCGCCTGTGGCTGATCACTTCATCTCGCGTCGCCTGCCCACCGTGGCGTCAACATCCGCTCACTTCACCGTCATGCCGGCGTCAACGGTTAGAGTTGCACCGGTGACATATCGCGCATCATCTGAAGCAAGCCAGAGCATCGCGTTAGAGATGTCTTGCGGCTCCATCCACGGTATGTCCAGCAGGTTCAGTTCCCTGAAAGCTGGTGTCACTTCCTCCAACGTCGCGTTCGGCTCCCCTCCACTGAATAGGGTATACATCGCCTGGTTCTTTATTATTGGGGTATCTACAGAACCGGGATGAACCGTATTGACCCGGATACCGTGAGGCGCGAGCTCTATAGCGAGGGTGCGCATCAGGCCAACTACTCCATGCTTGGCCGCACAGTAGTGGGCCTGGTTTGCCAGCCCCTTCAAGCCAGCAGTAGACGAGGTTATAAGGATCACACCGGTGTGCCGCTCGATCATATGCGGTACTACAGCTCTGCAGCTCTTCCACACCCCGGTCAGGTTCACGCCGATCATCTCATCCCACTGCTCGTCTGTCAGCTCCCAGGCCTCCCCGAAGCCCTCGATCCCGGCGTTTGCCACCAGGATATCGATGTGGCCAAACTCGGAGATCGCCTGCTCCACAACCCCTTGTATCTGGTCGCTATCGCGTATGTCAGCTTGCACCGACAGGCAACGCCGGTCGAGGTCTTCGAGCATCCGGGCAGTGTCGGCGAGATCCCCAGTGCTTGCCAGCGGGTAAGGGACGGTTGGGAGCTGCTCGGCGATGTCGCAAATGATTACCCCCGCGCCCTCACGGGCGAAGGTGAGCGCGTGCGAGCGTCCCTGCCCTCGTGCCCCGCCGGTGATGAGGGCCACCTTCCCGTCCAGCTTGCCTATCGCCTTACTCCTCTTCCGAAGGTTGCGATCGGTCGCCTGCTTCAGCTACCTCGCCGGAGGCGTATCGATGCTGGACGGGATGATGTGGCCAAGCCTCCCGTAAGATCGTGTGCCCTGCGTCCTAGTAGACCCCGCACATGCCGTCGATGCTGATCTCCTCGATCACGATCTCTTCCGACGCTCTGGGCTTCTCAGCAGCCCGCTTCTCCTCGTAAGCTACCTCGGCACGCTGCGGCGACGCCTCCTTATCGGCGTAGGTAGTGCTGGCTCCAGCATGCGCCGTGAGGACAACCTCACTGTTGGGGCTCTTCATGGTCACTCCTCCATTCCTTTCGGCCACCCCGCCATGGCTCTATCGGTTCCTTTACGGGAACAGTGCCGCATAGTACGTGTATACTGCACGGTAGTCAACTCGGTGCGCATGATGCATTCCCGACACGGCGATTGAAGGAGCAACCTCCTGCTTGTCCCTTTAGCGAACCGTCCTTACCGGCCAGACGTTATGGCGTAAAAGCAAACCCCTCGTAGTCGTTCGCCGCGATCTCGTCGCACTTCTGCCGGTAGGGCCCGACGCCGCCGAGGTAGGGCAGGAACACTTGCGGTTTGCCGGGGATGTTGGCGCCCATATACCAGGTGGCAGACTCGGGGAACAGCGTGGCGTAGGCCACCTCCTGCGCGTGGTCGGTCCACTCCTCCTCGGCCTCGGCTGTCGGCTCGATGAGCTCAAGACCGCGCTCTTGCATGCGCTCGATGATCCCCGAGACAAACTCGACGTGCTGCTCGATGGAGACGGGCATATTGGAGAGCACCGACGGACTCTGGGGGCCGGTGATGAAGAACAGGTTGGGGAAGCCCGCGCTGGTCAGCCCGAGGTACGTGCGGGGGCCATCCGCCCACTTCTCGCGCAGCAGCTGCCCACCGCGACCCCGGATGTCGATGTTATCGATAGGGCCGGTTATGGCGTCGAAGCCGGTGGCGAACACCAGGACGTCGAACTCGTAATCGCCGTCCTGCGTGCGCAGCCCGGTCGGGGTGATCTCCTGGATCGGCGCGTCGCGGACGTTGACTAGCTCGACGTTGTCGCGGTTGAACGCTTCGTAGTAGTTGGTCTCCAGGGGTACCCGCTTCGTACCGAACGCGTGGTCGCGGGGGGTCAGCTTCTCGGCGGTCACGGGGTCGTCAACCCGCTCCTGGATCTTCTCGCGCAACCACTCGGAGATGGTGTCGTTGGCTTCCCTGGTGAAGAAGATGTCGTTGTAGTTGGCCAGCCAGAGACCGAAGCCGCCCCGGTCCCATCGCTCCTGGTACGTGCGCTCACGCTCCTCGGGGGGAACATCGAGGGCACCGTGGTCGATCATGTGGAGTTGGAAACCCGCGAACGCGTAGCGTATCTCGTGCCATATCTCGTCGTAGCTCTCCTTGATCTGCCGCAGATCCTCGGAGTCCAGCGGGCCGTTACGGGCCGGGATAGCGTAGTTGGGGGTGCGCTGGAAGACGGTCAGATGGTCGGCCTGCTCGGCGATTTGCGGGATGATCTGGATGCCAGTCGCGCCGGTGCCGATGACGCCTACCGTCTTGCCGGTGAAGTCGACGCCCTCGTGCGGCCACTGTCCGGTGTGGTAGCGCTCACCGGCAAAAGTGTCGCGGCCCGGGAAATCCGGCAGGTTCGCCGCCGACAGAGCCCCGACGGCGCTGATGACGAATCGCGCCGAGACGACGTCGCCGGCGTCCGTGCGGACCTCCCAACGGTTCGTCTCCTCGTCGAATGCCGCCTCGGTCACGCGCGTCCCGAACTGGATGTCCCGGTTCAGGTCGAATCGGTCGGCCACGTGCTCGAGGTAGCTGAGGATCTCGTGCTGATCGGGGTAGATCTCGGTCCACTCCCATTCCTGCCGGAGCTCCTCCGAGAACGAGTAGCAGTAAATGTGGCTAGGCGAATCGCTCTGCGCACCCGGATAGCGATTCCAGTACCAAGTCCCGCCGACGCCGTCGCCGGCCTCGTAGACCCGCGCCGAGAGCCCCATCTCGTTGCGCAAGCTGTGGAGCATGTACAATCCCGAGAACCCAGCGCCGATGATGACCGCATCGAAGTCGGTGGCCGGCTCCACACTGGCTTCCTGATGGTTGTGTTGCGTGCTGGACATGCCTTTCTCCTCCTTGTTGTGGTGCCGAGCCATTCCCCATGACCCTCAATCATCAATAGCCCACCTCAAGCACAAATCGTAGCATACCCTGACTGGCTGTCAACCATGCTTGTAGCCTTTGGCAAAGAGTTCGGATAGAGTTGCAATTCTTGCTCGTGCGTTCGCGGGTGTCTCAGCGACCCACGCCCCTTGCAGGGAAACCACAAAGCGACGAAAAGTAACGAGTAGTAGCGTCTCTCCCGACTACCGGGAGCGCCCCTGGAGCTTGACAGATGCGATCACATAGCTACCATAGAGTGATCTGTACCATGTACAGCGAATAAGGGGAATGAGGAGGCTATGAAAGAAGCAGTCAAGGAAGCTGCGGATCGTGTGCTTCACGATGCGGTCGAGAACGGCGTGCCTGGCGTGGTTGCCATGGCCACCGACCGTCAAGACAACTTCTATGAAGGCGCTGCGGGCAAACGCGAGCTCGGCAAGGACCAGGAAATGACCACGGACACCGTGTTCGCCATTTTCTCGTGTACGAAAGCGGTTACGGGCGTGGCGGTGATGCAGTTGGTCGAGGAAGGCAAGCTCAGCCTCGACGATCCCGCCAAGAAATTCGTGCCCGAGATCGCCGATATCCAGGTACTCGAAGGCTTCGACACCGATGGAGAACCGCAGGTTCGCCCGCCGAACTCCGACATAACGGTGAACCAGCTGATGTTGCACACTGCGGGCTTTGGCTACGACTTCTTCAATGAGGACCTGCTGGCATACGGTAAGGCCGAGGACGTTCCGAGCGTCATCACGAGCTCGATGGCGTCGCTGCGCTCGGTGCTGTTGTTCGATCCGGGCACCCGCTGGGAGTACGGTACTAACGTCGATTGGGTCGGTAAGGTCGTCGAGGAAGCCCGAGGCCAGCGGCTAGGCGAGGTGATGCGCGAGCGCATCTTCGAGCCGCTCGGCATGGACGATACCGGCTTCGAGATATCGTCGTCGATGCGCCCACGTCTCGCCACGATCCACCAGCGCGAAGATGGAGAACTCACTCCGCTACCGGATCTCGAACTGCCGCAGGAGCCAGAGCAGGACATGGGCGGGCACGGTCTGTACGGCACGATCGGCGATTACATGAAGTTCATCCGTATGATCCTGAACGATGGGGCAGGCGCGCATGGCCGGGTGCTCCAGCCCGAGACGGTAGAGCAAATGGCGCAAAACGGACTGGGGGAGATGAAGATCAAGGCTCTCCCCGGCGTGATTCCGAGCCTCTCCAACGACGCGGAGTTCTTCCCGGGCATGCCCAAGTCCTGGGGGTACACCTTTATGATCAACGACGAGCAGGCCCCGACCGGGCGGCCGGCGGGCGAGTTGGGTTGGGCGGGGCTCACCAACCTCTACTACTGGATCGACCGGAAGAACGGCCTCGGCGGCATGTGGGCGACACAGATCCTCCCGTTCGCCGACCCGATTTCGTTCCCCGCGTACATGGACTTCGAGACGGCAGTCTACGACCAGGCAGCCTGAGACTGGCTGAACTTCTGGTAAAGGCCGGGCGATTTGTCCGGCCTTTGTAGATCAAGAGCGTGAGTGTGACTACCGTTCGCCAAACGCGCTCGGCGCGAGCTGATCGGCTTCTAAGGTTCTTCGGTACGGTGCTACTCGTGCGGCTCTAGGACGACCCAGCCGCCGAGGTAGTCTTCGAAATCACAGCGCCACCCGGTCTTCTCTCCGAGGTTGATCAGGCCTTCCCGGTCGAATCTCTGGACGTGATCGTATGCGGAGTCCGCCTCCTCCTCCATAGGCACCGCGACGATCACCCTGCACCTGGCGACCCGGCACATCTCCTGCAAAGTCCGGGTTGCCGACGAGGGTGCCAGGTGCTCCAGCACGTGCAGAGCAGTGACCGTGTCGAACGAGCGGTCGGCGAACGGCAGGCTGCAGGCGTCCCCGCACACGAACTCGACAGCCCCTACGCGATGCCGGGAAACGGCGGCGTCTCTGGCGAGTTCGAGTATCGGTGCCGAAACGTCGAGGGCTACAACGTTGAGCTGCGGATCCGACTGTTGCAGCAACAAGGGGAAGAAACCGAAGCAGGTACCAACGTCCAGCAGGGAGGAGCCCACCACGAGTGCCCGCGCGTGCTGGTAGATCCGGCCGAACACCGCCACCGGACCGGAGTCGCGGCCCGGGTAAGAACCTAACGCGACCTGCTGCAACTTCGAAAGGGTATTGTCATAAAACGCCCGCCAGGCCTCCCTGGGTCCGGGCGCCGACGACAAGACCATTCCGGCGAAGCACCGCTCGAACGCCCTGGGAACCTCCACATGCCCCGGGCGTACCAACTCACCCGCTATCAACTCTGCAATGTCGTTATCGATCGCGGCGGGCTCCAGGCGATGCAGCACGGCGATAGCATCATCGAGCGAGAAGACGGCGAAGTGAGGGCTCTCATATACATGGGCAGCCTGGCTTGCAAGCACGCCGCGCATCCCGGGGTTAGCGATCTCCGAAGCCACGACGAGATCCCCGTCCTTGTGTATCCACCTACCGGATGCAAGCACCTGCGGTAGAGCATGCGTGGCGTTATGGGAGCCCGGCGTACCCATCGTTGTCCTGCGGAAAGACTATCTCGACGTCAGCGCGCCGGATACCATGTCGTCGACGACCTCGTCGAGTTGGTCTAGGCCCCGAACAACTTCAACGCGGTCGCACAGTTCCGCGTAGGTTGGCATGTCGCTGCCACCCAGCACCCAATACCCACGCTGCTCCGGCGTGAACCAGATCAACTGCCGGGCGCGCCGCGCCATCTCTTCGAGAACCCAGGCGTTGGCCGGGTGGCCGTTGCCTCTGCCGTCGCCGAGACCCAGAACGGTAGTGCGTTGGTTTACCGCGGTCATGTAGTTCTCGTAGAACTTCTCCAGGGCCAGACCGTAGTTGGAGTTAGCGTCGACGTCCAGGATCTCACCGCCGAAGATCATGCCTAACACTTCCTCGAGTCCGCTATGCTCAAAGTACTCTGTAACCTCGACCAAATCGGCGACGAACGCGAAGGTTCGCACGTTCGAGAACAGGCTCTGCAGGTTGTGTACCAGGTGCAGGGCAAACCTGGAGGTGTTCCGTACGGAAAGAGAAACGTCCGCCAAGACGACCAGGCGTGGACGGTCTTCTTTCCTGTTGGTCAGGACCGGCTTGAACGGCATCCCCTGATACTTCAGATTGGCCCGCATCGTGCGCGCGATGTTGATCCGTCCCTTGGACGAGGAGCTGCGCCGGCTGGATAGCGCGCCGTTTATCTTGCGGCCGAGCCTTCGCAGCAGTTCCTCCATCTGCTGCCTCTCCTGCTCGGTGAACACGGCGCGGTAGGCGGGTGCCACCTCATCGGCGTGCACGTGCATCTCGCGACCCTGAGCCATGAGACGTTCGAGGTACCGTTGCAGGAGCTCGGGCAACCTGTCGACCATGCCGTCGACCTGGGCGCGCAGGTGTTCGACTAGCTCCTCGTCGAGGTCGAGCGAATCCAGAGCATGCTGGAGTTGCTCGACCGCTCCCACCGACAGGTCGACGTCC
>JAWWQA010000039.1:0-7132 GCA_033854695.1 Rubrobacteraceae bacterium | reverse complement strand
GCTTCTGGTAGAGATCGTAGGCCTCGGCTACGATCTCGGCCATGTAGCCCTCGGTCTGGCGCAGATAGTCACTCGCATCCAAAAGGAGATTCTTGGCTGAGGAGATCTGGGCATGGAACGACCTGGGGTTGAAGCGCTTGGGATCCTTGCCGAGTTCGATGATGCAACGCTTTACGAGCCGGACCTGATCTGCGGAGTCGTAGATCGTGAACTCCCGGCGGTATCCGAGCTTCTCGGCGTGGACCCGCAGGATACGGGCGCAGAAGGCGTGAAAGGTCGAGACCCACATCTTCCGCGAATCGGGGCCGACGAGGAGCGCCACCCGGTCCTTCATCTCCTTTGCAGCCTTATTCGTAAAGGTGATCGCCAATATCTCGTCAGGCTCAGCGAATCCCTGGTCAATGAGGTGAGCGATCCTGTGCGTGAGCACGCGCGTCTTCCCGCTGCCGGCACCGGCGAGGATGAGTAGCGGCCCTTCGGTGTGTGTGACGGCGTCGAGCTGTGCAGGGTTTAGCTGTACGGGGAGCACGCTAATGAGTATAGCAGCCACAGGCTCTGTTCCGCCCATCACCTTGGGGCACAGAACCAATCCGGGAAGGCATGAATCGTCTTCCTCTCATTTATTCGCTGGAGACGTTGTGTCTAGCGCGGAACGAAGGCTTCGTGGACCGAGTTAGCACCGCCGCAGCCGGTACACCAGGATCGCGATCCTTCGTCCGCCTGACGACACGAAGCATTCTTCCGCCAAGAAACGAAAGCCTCTCTCCCGCATCCTCTCCAGGAACGCTGGTGTGTCTTTACGGCGGGGATCGGCAAGCAAGACCTCGCTACCAGGGGCGAGAAGGGCGGGGATCATGGCCGCGAGCGCAGGGACGCTCCTGGGCTCATAGAGCACGTCGGCGGCGAGAACTACGTCGACAGGGCCGAGCCCCTCCGTCTCAGGTGCGTGCCAATCGAGAAGCCGGGTTTCGGGCTCCCGTCCAACGTTTACGCGGGCGTTGTAGCGAGCGAAGTCGAGGGCGGCCGCGTAGTGATCTGTGGTGGTGACCTTTGCTCCGTGAGCGAGGGCTACCACGCTCGGGAGCCCCACGCCGCAGCCGAGTTCGACGGCGCGCTTGCCCGCAAGGTTCTCTGTCGAGACGCACCGTGCAAGCGCCACAGCACTCGGCCAGAGCTCCGCCCAGTAGGGGAGCCGCTCGTCACGGGCGAAGTCCTCTTCATCTATCAGGGCATCTGCTGCTTTCGGATGCGTTATGCGGTAGGTTGCGTCCCCGATCTCGATGAGGGTTTCGACAAGTTCGGTACGGCCTTGGAGGTGCGCCCGGAGGCGCGCAAGGAGATCTTCTGCTACGCGGGAAGGCTCGTTTATCGGACGGCGGAGGGAGCAGCGGGTTCGGCTTGCGTCTCGCCGTCTGTAGCTTCTGAATCCGTCACTTCGGCGCGGTCCGCACGGCTCTTCCGTTCTTGGTCGGCTATATCGGCGATGGTATAGCGGCCAAAAACACCTTCGAGGGCCACGCGGGCCTCGTCCCAGATCTTGCTCGTCGTGCACAGAGGAGCATCGGCGATGTAGCAGGTGCCGCCGGCCGAGCAGCGTGCCGGGCGGATCTCGCCGTCCAATATCTCGACAATGTCGAGGACGGTGATCTCTTCGGGAGGTACGGCGAAGCAGAACCCGCCGTGCGCCCCGCGACGGCCCTCGAGGATTCCAGCTCGCCTGAGCTCGCCAAAGATCTGCTCGAGGAACCTCTCGGGGATGTGTTGTCGGCGTGCGATCTCATACACCCCCAGAGGCGAGCCGCATTCATCTATTGCGAGCTCCATGAGCGCCCGTACCGCATACTTGCTTTTCTTCGTTAGTCTCAAACCAGATTTCCCGGAACCAAGCTCGCTCTCCAGACGAAACTACGTGTATATTGTAGCATAAGACTACGAGCAGAGTAGCGAGATAGCCTTCCGGCTAGTCTTCGTCGGACTCTATGCGGCGCTCACGATACTGGCGCATGGCGCTCTCCATACGCTCGCCGGTGACGAGGAACACTGTGCGCCCGCCGATGTCCACGCCGTGGTCGGCGATACGTTCGAGGTAGTGAACCATGAGGGCGGCTCGAACGCGCCACTCCGGGGAGCCGAGTCTTTCTTTGCTGGGGTTGACGACAAGGTTCATCGCCTCTGAGTAGAGCAGGTCCACCTTATCATCGGCAGCCTCCAGGTCACGGGCTCGGTCTATCTCGCGGTTCTCGAAGACGTCGAGGCCCTCCCGGAAGAGGTTGCGGGCCGCCCGTGCCATCTCGGAGAGGGTAGCCGATAGGTCGGGGTCTCGGTCGGCACCGTCAGTCTCGACAATCGCGTGGCAGATATGTTCGCAGAGGGTACCAGCCCTCACAAGATGGTTTGTCACGGCCTGCACAGTGTAGACGAGCCTGAGGTCGCGGGCCACCGGGGCCTGGCGAGCCTGTAGGATCATACACTCCTCGTCGATCTCCGCCCCTCGCTCCTTGTAGCGCGAGTCTATGCCGATCTGTTGGCGAGCCGTCTCGGCGTCTTGCCTCTCCAGGGCCTCGACCATAGTATCCAGGCAGGACTCGACCTCCCGGCCGAGCTCCACGACCTCCTCGACCAGCCGGTCGAGCTCCCGATGAAAAATCTCCCGTGGCATGCGACGCCTTCCTACCCGAAGCGACCCGTGACGTAATCCTCCGTCTCCTTGCGGTTGGGAGAGGAGAACATCTTGTCCGTCTCGTCGAACTCCCAAAGCTGGCCTGGATCACCCATGTTCTCGATGTAGAAGAAGCCTGTGTAGTCCGAGATGCGGGCCGCCTGCTGCATGTTGTGAGTCACGATAACCACCGTGTAGCGCTTCTTGAGCTCGGCCATGGCGTCTTCGATCTTCTGGGTCGAGACAGGGTCCAAGGCGCTTGCCGGCTCGTCCATCAGAATCACCTCGGGCTCGATCGCCAGCGTACGAGCTATGCACAGCCGCTGCTGCTGGCCGCCAGAGAGTGCCGTTCCACCGTCCTTAAGTTTATCCTTTACCTCGTCCCAGAGTGCCGCCTGCCTGAGGGTTTTCTCGACGATCTCGTCCAGCTCGGACTTCTTGCGTTTACGCCCGAGCTTGATGCCGGCGATAACGTTGTCGTAGATGGACATCATCGGAAATGGGTTCGGCTTCTGGAAGACCATCCCCACCTTGCGCCGCACCCGTACCGGGTCTACATCACTAGCGTAAATGTCTTCGTCATCGAGCAACACGCTACCCTCTACCCAAGCACCGGGCACGACCTCGTGCATCCGGTTCAGGCTGCGGATGAAGGTGCTCTTACCGCAACCCGACGGGCCGATCAGAGCCGTAACCATGTTCCGCCTTATAGTCATGGTGACATCCTGGAGAGCCTTGAACGAACCGTAATACATGTTGAGGTTCTCCACCGTCATGACTGAGTCAGTGGTGATCTCCGCAGCGCGATCTTCGGAATAACGTTGAGTATCCTCCTGCCGCCGGGGTTCCGGATTACTCATCTGATCCCTAGTCAAGTTCTGTTCCTTTATGCTCTCTTTGGGATCCATCGCTGTTACCTATCCTTTCCAAAAGATCGCTTCTTCATCCCCTAGCGCCTATGCCTGGCCCCTTGAAGAGTAAGCGTGCCACTATGCTGACCCCCAGAACCATAAGCACCAGCAGAAGCGCCGCCCCCCAGGCTACCTCGACCACCTGCGGGGAGGGCTGAGCGCCTAACTGATATATCTGGAGTGACAGCGTTGTAGACGGTCCATTGAATATATTCTGGCTGATAGGAAAGTTCGTCCCCAGAATGGTCAGGATGAGAGGTGCCGTCTCACCGGCCACTCGGGCCACTGCGAGCAGCACGCCTGTGACGATACCGCTCAGAGCCGTGGGTACGACCACACGCATTATGGTCTTCCACCTCGCTACCCCGAGCGCCAGGGACGCCTCTCGGATGGAGTTTGGGACCAACCGGATTATCTCCTCGGTCGTCCTGGTGATAACGGGGATCATCAAGATGGCCAGGGAAACCGCTCCGGCGAACGCGCTAAACCCGCCAGTATTCACCACGACTAGACCAAAAACAAAAAGGCCAACCACGATCGAGGGCACTCCGGTCAGGGTATCTGCCATGAACCTTATGAGGCCACCCAAGCGATTGTCCCCGTACTCGGCCAGGTAGATGCCCGCCATGACGCCTATAGGAACCCCTATCAAGGTCGCGAGGCCCACGATAACGAATGTCCCGACGATACCGTTCCTCACGCCACCGCCCGTGCCGAAAAGCTTGGGAAGCCCGGTAAAAAACTCGATGTCCCATGCCCCAAGACCCTTGATGATCACATATATGATGATCCACGTCAGCGGGATTATGGCAGCCGCGGTGCAGAGGTAGGCCAGAATTGTCATGATCCGGTTCACAACCTTCCGCCGTCTATAACGGCTCGAGGTTTCGGTTAGAGTAGTCACGCTCGCACAGCTCCTCTGGGTCTCTTGCTCAAAAGGGAAACCATCAGACGGGCACTGACGTTGATCAGAATAGTGATGACGAACAGGATCATGCCGAGCTCGATGAGCACCGAGAGTAAGATACCACCTGCCTCGGGGAACTGCCCGGCTATAATACTGGCCAGCGTCGCTCCCTGGTCAAAGAGCGAGCTGAAGAGCTGCGGACTGTTCCCGATGATGAAGGTAACGGCCATCGTCTCCCCGGCGGCTCGTCCAAGCCCGAGTATCATCGCCCCAAGCACACCGCTCTTGGCGTACGGTAGCACCGCGTGGCGAAACATCTCCCAGCGGGTCGCGCCCAAAGCCAGCATCGCCTCCCTCTGGTCACGGGGGACTGCCCTTATCACGTCCCGAGAAACGGCGGCTACGGTCGGCAGAATCATAATAGAGAGCACGATGCCCGCCGTGAATACCGTGGGACCGAAGAACGTACCGCTGAATAGAGGCAACCAACCCAAAGCGGCCTGGAGCGGGGGCACGACATACTCTCTAAGAAACGGTGCCAGGACAAAAAATCCCCACAACCCGTAGACTATCGAAGGTATCGCGGCCAGAAGCTCGACGATGAACCCAACTATCTGATTGACACGCGCCGGCGCAATCTCTACTAGATAGGCAGCGATCCCGACTCCCACGGGACCAGCCAACAGGATAGCCATGAAAGCTGTTACGAGAGTTCCGTAGATAAAGACTAAAGCTCCATACTCACCAGTAGTAGGATTCCATGCAGTGCTCCATAGAAAGCTCCAGCCGAATTCCGACCGAGATTGCGAGCTCTCCAGCCAAAGCTGTAAGACTATCCCGCCCATGATAACCAGGATGGATAGCCCGAATAATAGAGCCACGACCGCGAAAATGCCGTCACTTGTATGTCCCTGGCGCAGTCGTTTAAGCAGGTTCAAATCGCACCTTTCCTCAAACGATTCTATGAGCTGAAAACAAAATTACTAAACACCTCTCTAGCAGCGCAGGGAGAGAGGTCGTCCAGACCTCTCTCCCCACCTTCCGTGACAAGCTTAGCAGTTTCCGCGGTTCTCTACCCTTCGTAGCACGATTGACCCCCGGCCTCCATACTCTGGATAAACTTCTCGTCGGTGGACACAACGTTGTCTGGTATCTGGACGTAGTTCATCTCGGGAGCAAGCTGTTGCCCCTGGTGCGTCACATACCAGGCCGCCTGGGCCACTGCCTTGCACTTGGCTAGATCGTCCATCTGTTGGCGCACCAGCAACCAGGTGAGGCCGGTGATCGGGTAGACACCCTGGCCTTGCAGGTTGGTCCCGGAGATGGTGACCTTGAGATCGTCGGGGATGTTCGCAGCCTGAATGGCAGCGCGGGCGCTCTCCACGCTCGGCTCGACAAAGTTGCCCGCCTCGCCGACGCTGGCGTAGGACATGTTGTTTTCTTTGGCGTACTCGAGACCTACGTAACCTATGGAGTTTGGGGTCTGCTGTATCTGGCCTGCAACGCCCTCGTTGCCCTTGCCCCCGATCCCGGTCGGCCAGTCGATCTCACCACCCGCGCCTGGTCCGTTCTTCCACGCAGGGCTGACCGCCGCGAGATAGTTGGTGAAGATGTTGGTGGTGCCCGAGCCGTCCGAGCGATGCACGACGGCTATCTCAGCGTCTGGCAAGTTCGCGTCCGGGTTTAGCTGGGCGATCGCCGGGTCGTTCCACTTGGTTACGTTGCCGAGGAAGATGTCGGCCAGCACCTCGCCCGTGAGGTTCAGTTTCTGCACGCCTTCCAAGTTAAACGCTGGGACTACCGCGCCACCGACCGTCGCGATGTGCAGTGGGTTACCCCCGGCTTCTTGCTCCTCTTCGCTCTTCATAGGCTCGTCGGAAGCTCCAAACTCCACCGTCTTCTGGATGAATTGTTGGCGCCCGCCGCTAGAGCCTATAGACTGGTAGTTGACCTGGATCCCACTGTCCTGGGCGAACTGCTGGAACATAGCGTTGTAGATTGGAGCCGGGAAAGAAGCCCCAGCGCCATTGATGCTAGAAGCCGCTCCAGAGCCGCCGCCCTTGCTACTACCTTGAGTTCCACCGCCCTGGCCCCCTCCGCCACCACCGCAGGCGGCCAGAAGCACGAGGGACAGGACCAGAACGCCGGCCACCACCAATCGTACCGAACGCGCAGCTCTACTCAAATGCTTTCTCCTCTCTGATCTCTATGCCAGCCAGCCACAAGTCCGCAAAGATCTGACCTCCGACCTAGAAGCTCCAACGCGAGACTATATGCAATAGCTATACACCTATGGTTTCACCCGCGTTAACGTCACTTTAAATCTGTGTTACACGGCTCCCTCGTTCGAGAGCTACGCCCGCCACCAGTGCAGGGAATAGCTCGAACTATGCCGAAGCCGCGGTGGCGGCCCGGCCCGAAGCCGGCCGCCACCACCTTTCTCCCCTACTACTACTGCTTCTTCTGGTCCGTCTTCTCTTCCTGCTTCTGGTCTTACTTCTGGTCCTTCTTCTGGTCCTTCTTCTGGTCGCCTCCGCCACCTCCGCAGGCGCCGGACAGGATCACCATAAGCGACAATAAGCACGCCCCATCAGCCGCCTCAAGTGCACAGCTCTACTTAACAAAACCACTCCCCTTTCTGATCGTCGCGCCAGA
>JAWWQA010000038.1:0-4810 GCA_033854695.1 Rubrobacteraceae bacterium | reverse complement strand
CCAGACACCAGGTGTCACCCAGATAGTTGGGGCCGGCGACAAGCCAACCCCTCTGAGCAGGGCTGAAGTCGAGCGCCTGCTGCGCCCGGGCGAGGTCGAGGCCCGCGAGAAGATCAAGACCACGGTCGACTACTCGGTTGGGGAGACGGTGAAGGTCATCGCCGGTCCTTTGGCAGACTTTACAGGTGTCATCTCCGAGATAAACGTGGACCAGTCGAGGCTGAAGGTGCTCGTCTCTATCTTTGGGCGGGAGACGCCCGTCGAGCTCTCCTTTAGCCAGGTAGCCAAACTCTAAACTTAACGGTTAGGGAGGAACTAGTATGGGCAGAAGACGTGGCGGCAAGCGCGTCGCGCGCAAGTTAAAGTTGCAGATCACGGGTGGACAGGCCAACCCGGCGCCGCCGGTTGGTCCGGCTCTGGGCCAGGCTCAGGTGAACATTGGCGAGTTCGTGCGACAGTTCAACGATGCGACGCGCGACCAGATGGGCCAGGTGGTCCCGGTGGAGATAACTGTCTACGAGGACCGTTCGTTTACCTTCATCACCAAAACGCCCCCCGCGGCGTTCCTGCTCAAGCAGGCCGCCGGCGTGGAGAAGGGTAGTGGCGAGCCGAACCGAGCCAAAGTCGGAGCTGTCAGCCGCCAGCAGGTCGAGGAGATAGCACGTACGAAGATGCCGGACCTCAACGCCGCTGATTTAGAAGCCGCGGCGAAGATTGTCGAGGGTACGGCCAGGAGCATGGGGATCACGGTCAATGGCTAAGAGACTTTTAGAACAGAAAGCGAAGATCGACACGGAGCGGCTCTACCACCCGCGGGAGGCGATCGAGTTGCTCAAGAGCCTCGACGGGGCCAAGTTCGACGAGAGTGTCGAGGTCCACATCAGGCTCAATGTTGATCCGCGCAAGGCGGATCAGATGGTTCGCGGGACGCTCATGCTCCCGAACGGTACGGGCAAGACTCGCCGGGTCGCGGTCTTCGCGGTTGGGGAGAATGCCCGTGAAGCCGAAGAGGCCGGGGCGGACCTCGTTGGCTCTGACGAGCTCGCGGCGCGCATCCGCGACGAGGGCTTTATGGATTTCGACGTCGCGGTCGCGACCCCGGACCAGATGAGCATCGTGGGCCGTCTGGGACAGATCCTGGGTCCGCGAGGTCTGATGCCCAACCCGAAGAGCGGCACGGTGACGCCGAACGTCGGCAGGGCGGTAGAAGAGATAAAGCGTGGCAAGATCGAGTACCGGGTCGACCGGTACGGGATCATCCACGGCATCATCGGCAAGAAGTCATTTGATATCGACAGCTTGGTCGAGAACTACTTTGCTCTGCGCGACGAGCTCCAGAGGGTACGTCCGGCACCGGTCAAGGGGCGATACTTCAAGTCGGTCGCCATAACGACTACGATGGGGCCGTCGATCAAGGTTGACCCCGCGGTCGAGAAGGATTAGTATCTCGTAAGAACAAAAAGTTGTAGAGGCCAGAGACAGCCGGGACCCCAAAGGGTTTAAAGCCTGAGAGCAGGCGCCCGGTCGAGGTCGTAGAGATATTCGAGGGATCTTCTTAAACCCCGGGTGCCTGCGGCCCCGGGGTTTTCTTCGTAGCGAAGGAGATGAGGCGTGAAACGGGAAGAGAAAGCGCGGGTGATCGAAGAGCTAGCCGAGAAGCTTAGGGACAACTCGGTGGTGCTCGTGGATTATAAGGGCATGAACGTGGCTCAGAGCACCCGGCTACGGGCACGGAGCCGCGAGGCGGGCGTGGAGTTCGTCGTCGCAAAGAACACGCTGGCGCAGCGAGCGGCGAACCAGGCCGGCGTCGAGGGGCTTTCGGAGTTCCTCGTAGGGCCGACGGCGATAGCCTTCGCGGAGGATCCGGTCGTGGGCGCGAAGCTGATGACCGAATTCTCTGACGAGGTGGAGACCTTCGAGGTCAAAGGCGGTCTCCTCGACGGCGGCCGGGTTATGGGACCCGAAGACGTAGTGGCGCTCTCGAGGCTGCCCGGTAGGGAGCAGCTCCTCGCACACTTGCTGGGTGCGATACAGGCCCCACTCGCCGGGTTGGTGACCGTGCTCAACGCGCCCACGAGGAATCTGGCCGTCGTCCTTAACCAGGTGGCCGAGCAGAAGAACACGTAGTAGAAGCAGTAGCAGTAAACGAACGAATCAGGAGGACTTGAAGTGGCCCTAAGCAATCAGGAGATAGTCGACGCTATCAAAGAGAAGTCGGTTCTGGAGATCTCCGAACTGGTGAAGATGTTTGAGGAGGAGTTCGGCGTGTCGGCGGCGGCGTTCGCGGCAGCCCCGGCCGCGGCGGCCCCGACCGGCGACGGCGCGGCGGCGGCCGAGGAGGAGCAGACCGAGTTCGACGTCGTGCTGCAGAATGCTGGCCCGAAGAAGATCCAGGTCATCAAGGAGGTCCGCGCGGCTACGGGTCTGGGTCTGAAGGAGGCCAAGGCACTCGTGGACGAGGCGCCGAACCCCGTCAAGGAGGCGCTCTCCCGCGAGGACGCCGATGCCCTGAAGGCGAAGCTGGAAGAGGCCGGCGCCACTGTAGAGCTAAAGTAGGGCGAGCCCTACTTTAGCTCTAAGCTGTCAGCAAGAGGTTAAGCCGGCGATGCTTCCCTCTTGAAAACGCAGCTGTTCTTTGGCGAGACCACTACCTTTGCTCGGTCGAGTGGCCTGTATTTGGTATCGATGCGCGCGGGACCAAAAACTGAGCGCTGATGGCTGACTGCTTCGTTTGTGGCTTGCCACAAACGATTGTGCTAAACTCCTGGGCGTCGGCCCGTTAGGATCGGCGTCCAAAATATATTCCGTTTGTTTTTTTGCGGATAGCTTGACTTCCCGAAGAACGGGAGGTAAGATACCCTATTGCGTGTTCAGCCGTTCTTCAACCATTATTCCTGGAGGAGAGCTCATTTGGTGACCCCTGTCGTACGTCGGAAACGGTACCCTTACGCTCGGATGAGGACCGACTTTGAGCTACCTAATCTTATAGAAATACAGAGAACTTCTTTCGATGAGTTTCGCAACGAGGGCATTCGTCAGACCCTCACTGAGATCTCCCCGATAGAAGACTACACTGGCTCCTACGCCGTGGAGTTCGGGGAGCCTCACTTCGAGGAGCCTCCGTTCTCTATAGAGGAGTGCGTCTCCAAGGACAAGACATACTCGGCGCCTCTCTTCGTGCGAGTGCGTTTCATAGTGAAGGAGACCGGAGAGCTCCGGGAGCAGGACGTCTTTATGGGCGACTTCCCGCTCATGACCGACTCTGGAACCTTCATCACCAACGGGACCGAGCGGGTCGTGGTTACGCAGCTCGTGCGGTCGCCGGGGGCGTACATCATGGAGCCCAAGGACCCTAGTAAGCAGGTCCTAACGGCGAGCCTGATGCCGAGCCGGGGGTCCTGGCTCGAGTTCGAGGTCGAGACCAAGGGTTATGTCTCGGTTCGTATCGACCGCAAGCGCAAGCTGCCCGTCACCGTGCTCCTCAAGGCGCTCGACATGGGCGGTCCCGAAGAGCTCATGGCTCGCTTCGGGGACTCGTGGCTCATGCGCAACACCCTGGAGAGGGACGACACTCCTTCCAGGGAGGAGGCGCTTCTGGAGGTCTTCAGGCGGCAGCGGCCGGGAGAGCCGGTCAACCTGGAGAACGCTCAGAACCTGGTGGATGGGCTCTTCTTCGATCCCAAGCGCTACGACCTCTCGGAGGTCGGCCGCTATAAGGTCAACAAGAAGCTCAAGCTCGATGTGCCGAGCGACGTATACACGTTGACTATCGAGGACATCGAGGCCCTTCTCAGGCGTCTAGTGGAGATCGCCGAGGGCCTCGCCGACGAGGACCAGGAGTTTGGCCGGATCAACTACGAGCGGATTCGCCACAAGCTCGACGAGTACGAGCACTTCGGTAACCGCAGGTTGAGGACCGTTGGAGAGCTGGTGCAGGAGGCGTTCCGTATCGGGATGTACCGTATGGAGCGGCTCGTGCGCGAGCGGATGACGACGCAGGACGTGGACACCATAACGCCGCAAAGCGTGGTGAACACCAAGCCGGTTGCCTCGGCGATCAAGGAGTTCTTCGGCTCCTCCCAGCTCTCGCAGTTCATGGACCAGACAAATACTCTGAGCGGGCTCTCGCACCGGCGACGTTTAAGCGCGATGGGTGCAGGTGGGCTCTCTCGTGAGCGTGCCCCAATAGAGGTGCGCGACGTGCACCCGACACACTACGGGCGGATGTGCCCCATCGAGACGCCGGCAGGTCCGAACATCGGGCTCATCGGGGCGCTCTCGACCTATGCCACTGTCGACGAGTACGGATTCGTACAGACGCCGTACCGCAAGGTCGTGGACGGGGTAGTTACCGACGATATTGAGTACCTCTCCGCCGATGAGGAAGAAGAGTTCACGATCGCCCAGGCTAACACCCCGGTCGAGGAGGATACGGGCAGGATAACTGCCGAGAGTGTCCTGGCCCGTAGGCGTGGCGGCGAAGTTTCAACCGTCTCGCCCGAGGAGGTCGATTACGTAGACGTTGATCCGGTGCAGATGGTCTCCGTAGGGACGGCGCTCATACCGTTCCTCGAGCACGACGACGCCAACCGTGCCCTGATGGGCGCGAACATGCAGAAGCAGGCCGTGCCGCTACTCAGGAGCGAGGCTCCGTACGTCGGTACCGGGATCGAGTTCCGGGCGGCGACCGACACGGGGGATGTCCTTATCGCGCACAACGCCGGCACCGTAGAGCGGGTCGTGTCGGAGAAGATCACCGTTCGCAGAGAGGATGGCGAGACCGACGAGTATCGCCTGCGCAAGTTCGCCC
>JAWWQA010000037.1:0-3212 GCA_033854695.1 Rubrobacteraceae bacterium | reverse complement strand
TTGCAGATGCCGGCGATGTCGTTCAACGAACCATTTGGGTTGGCGAGGTAACGCAGAACGATGCGTCCCTCGTCTTCGAGCTCGGCGATGGTCTTCTCGTCGGCGAAGTAGTTGCCCTCGTTATGGGCCACGGGAAGGATGAGCTCATCACCTCGCTCGAAGAGAGAGGTCCAGGGCGTCTCCGCCGATTCGACGCGCACCGGTACCCTGCGGCACACGAAGCGCATGGTGGTATTACGTAGGAGCGCCCCGGGGAGGAGGTGCGCCTCGGTGAGAACCTGGAAGCCGTTGCAGACACCGAGGACGGGGCCGCCGCACTTCGCGAACTCTTCTAGCGGTCCCATCACCTTCGCAAAGCGGGCGATAGCGCCAGGCCTGAGATAGTCGCCGTAGGAGAAGCCGCCGGGCACTACCACGGCGTCTACGCCCTTCAGGTCGGTGTCGGCGTGCCACAGCTTGACCGGCTCGGCTCCGGCGCGTTCGATCGCGTACAACGCGTCGCGGTCGCAATTGGAGCCTGGAAATATGGTCACTCCAATCCTCAAGAGAGGACCTCCTTCGAGGAGCAGCCGCTTTTTGCTGTGAATCTATTCCCGACTCCCGACTCCCGAGCTTTCAAGAGACCACCTCCCACTCGTACTCCTCGATAGTAGGATTGGCCAACAATCGCCGGCACATCCCCTCCACCTCGTCTGCCGATTCGACCTCCATCTCGACGAGACGCCCGATGTGGACGGTCCTTACTCCCTCAAAACCTAGAGCCGGGAGCGCGCGCCGGACCGCTTCGCCCTGAGGGTCGAGAATGCCGCTCTTCGGACGAACGAGGACGCGAACCTTCAATCTACGGTGCCTCTCTCTTTAACCTCGGTGACCCTGCGAAGCATCTCAGCGTAAGCTTCCTCCACGCCACCCATGTCACGCCGGAAGCGGTCCTTGTCCAGTTTCTCGCCGGTCTCCTTATCCCAGAAGCGGCAGGTGTCCGAGCTGATCTCATCGGCCAGCATCAGGTTGCCCTCGGCGTCCCGGCCGACCTCTATCTTGAAGTCCACGAGCGTCACGCCCTTCTCGTCAAAGAAGGGCGCCAGGATCTCGTCAACCTTCAACCCCAGCTCCTCGCAGAACTCCAGATCCTCGTCCGAGACGCCGAGCTCCCGGAAGTGGTACCAGTTGAGTAGCGGGTCGCCAAGATCGTCGTCCTTGTAGCACAGCTCCACTATGGGGGCCTTGAGCTTCCGCCCCTCCTCGAAGCCCAGTAGCCTCGACAGGGATCCGGCGGCGACGTTCCGCACGATGATCTCGACCGGCAGCATCTCCAGCCTCTTTGTCCTGATCGTGGTGTCGTCTACCTGCTCGACGAAGTGCGTCGGGACGCCTCTAGACTCGAGGTACTCGAAGAGCGCCGCGCTCATCGTCGCGTTAGTCCTGCCCTTGCCCTCCCACGAGCCGCGCTTTTGGGCGTTGAAGGCAGTCGCGTCATCCTTGTAGCGGTGCAGGAGCACGTCCTCGTCGTCCGTGACAAAGACCTTCTTGGCCTTGCCCTCGTAGAGCAGCTCCTCAGTCACTTTCCAGCCTCCTTCTCAGGTCCTCCACACGATCGAACACTACTCCAAGGTTCCGCAACGCGTACGATGGGTCGAACAACCCGCCGAGATCTTCGCCGAGCCTCGACCGTACCTCGTCATCGGCCTCAAGGAGCTCCCGGAACCCCCCCTCCCCCTCCCAGGCGCGCATGGCGGCGCCCTGTACCAAAGCGTATGCTTCATCGCGTCCCATGCCCGACTCGACGAGGGCGAGCAGGACGCGGCCGGAGTATACGATGCCACCACCGAGGTTGAGGTTCTCGCGCATCCGGGCCTCGCCCACCTGGAGACCTTTGAGGATCCTCTGTGTGGTGCGGAGCATGTAGTGGGCAACGGTGGTCGAGTCGGGTAGGACTACTCTTTCTGCCGAGGAGTGAGAGATGTCCCTCTCCTGCCAAAGGGCGTTGTTCTCGAAGCCTACTCCCGCGTAGCCCCGCAAGAGGCGGGCCATACCGCACAGACGTTCGGCGAGGATGGGGTTCCTCTTGTGCGGCATGGCGGAGGAACCCTTCTGGCCACGGCCGAAGGGTTCGGCAAGCTCCCGGACTTCGGTGCGTTGGGCGCCTCTTATCTCGAGGGCTATCTTCTCCAGTGTCGAACCGAGGATGGCTAGTGACGAGAGAACCTCGGCGTGGCGGTCGCGTTGCACGATCTGGGTGGATGCTGGAGCCGGCTTTAGGCCGAGCTCCTCGCAGGTTAGAACCTCCACCTTCGGGTCAACGTTGGCGTAGGTGCCGACGGCGCCGGAGATCTTGCCGGCGGCGGCTACCTCCTCGGCGTGAGCGAGACGCTCCAGGTTTCGCTCCATCTCGAAGGCCCACACGGCGAGCTTGTGCCCAAGGGTCGTGGGCTCGGCGTGTACTCCGTGCGTGCGGCCGACCATCACCGTGTCGCGGTGCGAAAGGGCCATCTCACAAAGCAAGACCGCGAGCGCCTTCGCCTCCTCTCGAATGAGCCTCAGGGCCTCCTTCAGTTGTAACGCCCCCGCAGTGTCGAGAACGTCCGAGGAGGTGAGTCCGAAGTGGAAGTGGCGTGCGACATCAGCGGAGCCTTTCTCGGCGAGCGTCTCGGAGACGGCAGTGACGAAAGCTATAACGTCGTGGCCTACCTCTTCTTCGATCTCCTTTATACGTTCGACCTTGAAGTCCGCCTTCTCGGCAAGCTCCTCCACTTCTTCCGGGGGGATCTCACCGAGACGGGCGCGAGCGCGACAAACGGCGAGCTCTACCTTCAGCCAGGCGCGGAACTTCGCCTCCTCGCTCCAGAGGGCGCCCATCTCGGGGAGAGTGTAGCGTTCGATCACGCGCCGGTTCCCCAAAGTTTATCGGCAAGGTCGGAGTCGGAGAGGGCGAGTATCTGGGCGGCCAGTACGGCGGCGTTTGCCGCGCCGTTTATGGCGACGGTCGCGACCGGTACCCCTGACGGCATCTGGACCGTCGAGAGCAGGGAGTCGAGGCCACCCAGAGTTCCGGCGGCCACGGGGATACCGATGACTGGCAGGTTGGTGCGAGCGGCGACGGCTCCGGCAAGGTGTGCGGCCATGCCAGCGGCGCAGATGATGATCTTCAGGCCGCGTTCGCGGGCGGTTCCGGCGTACTCCGAGACGCTCTCGGGGTTACGATGGGCAGAGCG
>JAWWQA010000036.1:0-3042 GCA_033854695.1 Rubrobacteraceae bacterium | reverse complement strand
GCCGGAGGAGCACGGCGAGGAGACGGACCTCGAAGGCCCGGAGGAGAAGCCTCCACGTTCCTGACTTCATGGTTCTGGTCTCACTCTGTCCTTTGGGTGTGCTCCTCGTGCAGCCGCGCTAGAGAGGCGGGTAGATGCGTCGCGCTCTTCTCCTGACCCTCGCGCTGTTTCTACTCCTGCCTCTTGGCTCTTCCCCGGCCTTTGCTCACGGGCTCGGGCAGAGCTACGACCTTCCGCTCCCGCTCTGGCTGTACCTCTTCGGGGCGGGCGCGGCTGTGTTGGCTTCTTTCGTTCCGATCAGCCTGTTCGCTGATGGGCGAGGGACCGGAAAGGACGCACTGTACCGGTACCCCCGCTTCAACCTCCTGCGGATTGGGTTCCTACGGACGCTGCTCACCGGGCGCGCGCTGCTGCTCGGACTACGGGCCCTCTCGGTCGGGCTCTTTTTCCTCGTCGTGCTCACCGGTCTTTTCGGAGTGCAGAATTCGGATTCGAACTTTGCCCCGACTTTCGTCTGGATCATCTGGTGGGTGGGCCTGAGCTTCTTTACGGCTTTCGTGGGGAATGTCTGGTCGCTCGTGAATCCCTGGAAGATCCTATTCGAATGGTCCGAAGCACTCGTCCGCCGGTTTGGTATCAGGGACACTCTCGAGCTTGGCGAACCCTACCCGGCCTCCTGGGGTGTCTGGCCGGCGGTGGCACTCTACACCATCTTCATATGGGTGGAGAACGTCTTCTCGGGCTCATCCTCTCCTGTCAACATAGCCGTCCTCACCCTCAGCTACTCGGTCCTCACCTGGGGCGGTATGATCGTCTACGGCAAGGACGCCTGGCTGCGACGCGGCGAGGTATTCTCGGTCTTCTTCGGTCTCCTGGCGAGGTTCTCGCCGACCGAGGTGCGGGTTAGAGATCCGAAGCTCTGCCGTGACTGCTCTGATACCTGTGGGATAGCCGAAAAGGAGTGCGTAAACTGCTACGAGTGCTTCGCCAGAGCGGCGCCGGCGGACCGTGAACTGAACCTGCGCCTCCCTGCCGTCGGCTTGGGACGTTTCGAACCGGTGTCTCCAGGTGGTATGTTCTTTGTGCTCTTGGTGCTCGCGGGAGTTGCCTTTGACGGCTTACAGGAGACCCCGCCGTGGAACGAGCTGCGGAGAGCTACCTTCATGTCCCAGACGTTGGGGCTGGTGTTGCTGCCGCTGGTCTTCCTCGTCGTGTACCTGAGTTTCGTCAAGCTCAGCCAGCTCTTCGGCGGGAAAACGAGGAGGCTCCGGCTAGCTTCGCTGGCGGAGGCCTACATTTACTCGCTTGTGCCCATCGCCATCGCCTACCAGGTAGCGCACTACTATACGCTCTTGCTCGTTCAAGGCCAGGGGATCATCCGCCACCTCTCGGATCCTTTCGGGTGGGGCTGGAACCTCTTGGGCACTGCCGATTACAGCATCAATCCCGGCATCGTGGGCGCAGCCTTCGTCTGGTACTCTCAGGTTAGCCTGATAGTCGCCGGACACGTCGTCGCGGTTTACCTGGCACATCTGGTAGCGCTCCGCCTGTTCGAGGACCCGGGGCAGGCGTTGTGGAGCCAGCTACCCATGCTGGCGCTGATGGTTCTCTATACCATCTTTAGCCTCTGGATCATCTCCCAGCCCATCATCATAGAGGACCAACCGGTGGCGGCCAAGAACGTATCCCAACCCGCCCCTACCGAGAACCTCCGTGAACCGCCTATGCCGGATAGACCGTAGCGCGGTCGGAGGGATCAAAGCTCTTTCTGCAGATACAGCCAGCTCCGGATGCCGAGGAAGTAGCCGGTGAGGAGCGAGCGCTGGCGGGATCTCTTCTGGTAGCCGTAGGCTTCGTAGAGCTTGAGGGCGGGTAGGTTGTGATCGCTGACGTGCAGGCCCATGGTCTGTTTGCCGGTCTCGCGGGCTAGAGACTCCGCCGCGTCTAACAAGGCGCGAGCCATGCCCTGGCGGTGATGCTCGCTTGTGACGACGAGGCGTTCGACGTAGGCCTCCGAGGAGGAGGCGGCATATCGGGGGTAGGAGAGGAGGGTTACGGCCCAGGAGGCGTGAAAGAAGCCCAGGTTACGGCGCAAGGTCTTCCAGAGACCCCGAGCCAGGGCATCGTCGTCCGAGCCGTCGAGGCGGATGCCGACGCTAGCGAGGATCTCCTCCGGCGCATGGCCTTCTATGACCAGGGAGCGAACCCCGCCCAGCGAGTGTTCCAGATGCACCCACCTCTCCATGATCTTCACCGACCGCTCCATCCGGCGCCCGAAGATCGGGCGGAACTTGTCCAAAAACCCCTCGACCACGAGGCCGGCGATGGCTGTGTCGTCCCGAGGCTTCGCCGGGCGCACTACGAAGCTGTTTTTCAGCATCTGACAATCGTAGCAGAGCTTCGAGCGTTTGGTTGATGGTGCTGCCTGAAGGCTGTTCAGCTGATGAGTCGCCTGCGCATAAAGTGTATTGGGAGGAACGCGAGAATCGCGGTGAAGATCAAGATCCAAGCTACATCTATGAGCACACTGGGTGAAGGCCCGGTGGCTAAAGACCGGCAGACGTTGACCGCATGGTACAGCGGGGTGAACCAGGCGATCTGGGGCACCGGAGACGGGAAGTCCTCGATGGGGAAGAAGATACCGGAGAAGAGGAACAAGGGCGTAACTACGAGCGTGAAGTAGTAAGCGTAGAAGTCGATGCTCGAGATCAAACTCGTAAACAGAGTGCCCATGACGCTGAACATGATCCCCACGACCAGCAACACCGGCGGGATGAGAAGCGCCCAGGGAGAGGAGATCAGCGGCGTGTTCGACACTAGACCAATAATCGTAAGCACCGCCAGAAACCCGGTCCCATAGAGCGCTGCACGCGTCCCCGCCCATAAATACTCCCCAACGACGATGTCTTCGGCGTTGACCGGCGTGGCCACGATCGCGTCATAGATGCGACCGATCTTCAACCTGATGAACGTGTTGAAGGTGCTCTCGAATGAAGCGGCGAACATGGCGTTGCTGGCCAGAAGCCCTGGCGCTATGTATTG
>JAWWQA010000035.1:0-7784 GCA_033854695.1 Rubrobacteraceae bacterium | reverse complement strand
CTTCATCTACCCGGTTGCCTTGCTGGTCAGACACTTCCAGAGGGCTGAGCTCCGCTTCTATTGGCTCATTGAACCGGAGCTGCACCTGCTCGGGGGGTTCGGCCAGTATGGCCTCCTCTGTGGGGTATGTCTCCAAAAGCCTCGCGTGGGCCAGAGCTGGGGTACACAATAGAAACAACCATACGGCCGACAACCCTAGTAAGGTTACTAGCCGTATGGCTGGTTTCATCAAATAGCCATCTATGGTAACCGCTTACCCGTAATAGACGGTCCTAGCGTGGTTGTCCCAGATCCCTTCGTACCTATTACGAGGCCTTACGCCCCCTCAGTAGTGCCACCAGTAATGCCACCAGCGCCACCACCAGCGCCAAAGCACCGAGGCCCAGACCACTGTAAGCCGCAATCGGGGTGAATAGGCCACCCGATCCCGTAGCAGCGGTGCCGGGCTCACCGGGTTGAGCGCCACTCTGGAGCACCTCAACCACGGACGCTGGCCCCGGCTTCTCCTCTGCGCTATCCATGTCCGTATCGGGCTTATTGGGATCCTCAGGAGGGCCGGTCCATTCCACCACGCTGCCATCCTTGTAAGTCTGGTACGCCTTCCAGGGGTACTCGCCGGTGTCCTTTGGGATCTTAGCCTGGAAGGCAAACTCCTGGAACTCTTCCGGGGCGATCTCCCCACCAGACCAGGTGATAGCTGTTATGACGCCGCTCTGCTTCTCGAACTCGGACTGCCAGCCCGGCACTGGCTCCACGCCGGTAACAGTGAATCCTTCTGGCACCTCCACCCTGACCTTGGTTGTAGGGATATCTTTCTCTGTGGGCACAGAGGTGACTAACTTCTGATAGCTATCCGCGGGGAGCTCTTTAGGAGAGACCACTACGTGGGCCCAGGCCACACCGGCCGTGGCGAGCAGTATCAGCCAGGTGATCGACAGCAGTACACACACTCGACCAACTCGCATCCGTCCTCCTTCGTGGTGTTTCCTAGCACAACCTATTCAACAGTCTTGGGACTCTCTATCAATAGTCTAGGGACTCTCTAGAAGGAGTCATATAGCCCTTTAGGGCTATTTTCTTGGCAGTTCCTCAGCTTATCTTCCAACCACTACTGCCTCGAAGCCTGGGCCCCCACGTGTTTCGTCCAGAGTCACGCGATTCGCTTCCCTAGACGATTGCTTGAAGAGAAGATCTAGAGACTACTGGGAGAGGATCCAGAGGCTAAACATAGTGTAGAGGACCATCAGACCTAGTACTGGATACTGACTCCGCATTGCTAACCTCGGATCCCGCAGCAAACGAAGCGCCACTATGTGCGCAAGATATATGGCTACCACGTGACCGGCTACAATCAGTGCGATCTGAGAGTACCAAACAAAGTTAGGATCAATAAAGCTAGCGTTGGTCTTATAGTCAGCGGTGCCAAAGAGGTTCCAGCCCCAGCCAAATGGGTCCGAAACAAGACGGATAATTGTCTGTCCTTGAATGAGTAAGTAGGTGTAATAGTGAGCCATCTGGTAAGCAATGGCGATGGGAACCAGCGAATAAACGTATGCCACCGCAAGCCGTCGGAAGGGCACGTAACCCATACCAAAGATCTGGCTGAGTTTTATAACCCCCAGGTATACGGCGAGGTATAACAACGGCAACGCAATTAACCCCAACGTCTTGGAAATAAGAGTACTGCCGAATAAGGTAGCCCACAGTGAGGACTCTGCCAAGCTATGGTAGGCCACTGCAGCAAGCACGAAGATGACGAAAACTAAACGATCTAGGGAAACCTCCTCTGTAAAGCTGAGACCGACTGCCCACGGGCGCAGATTGAGCTGGCGATCCTCTGGCGCAGCCTTAGCGAAGCACTCATAGCAATTTACGCAGTCTCCCTCAACGGTTTGGCAAGTATCACTGCACTCCTTGCAAAGCTTCGGATCGCTCACCCGCACCTCGGTCGGTGCGAACTTGGCGAGGATACCGAAGAATACTGAGAACGCCTCACCCCTTCGCAGCCAAGTCTCCTTGCCGAAGACTACCATGCCACTCCATGTGAGCGCCGAGTAGAGGAGGGTAAACAGAGCGATGTTGGAGGGTATCGCCGAGCCTGTGAAGGCCGTCTCAGACCAAACGAAGCCAACATAGAGAGCTAGCGCTGGCCAGACGCCCCAGTTGGCAGGATAGGGTTCGTTAAGCTCTATACCTTTCTTAACTCCGAGTCGGCGAGCAAACCGCTCAGCCCACTCGAAGAGGATCTTCCAGGGGTTCACTAGGGGCCAGATGTTTCCCACGAAAGCTGTGAAGAAGCTCAAGCCTACCCACCAGATGACCCAAACGAAGATAGGAGCGAAGTTCTGGTCCAGAACCTGTTGGCCGAAGAGGCCGCTTAGTATGACCAGGAGGAAGAGCGCAACAGATAGCAAGCGCAGACCTAGCAGCAATGGCCGGCTGGCCAACACCACCCGCAAGGGTCCGATTGCCAGCAGGTTGAGACGAGGGTATCGGTACAATGTGTGTCCTTCGCCGACAAACAAACCAATCTGGACAAAGGAGATAACCACCACCGCGGCTGCACCAAAAAGGTAAAGCCAGAACGGAACCGGGAGATCCTGACTCTGACCCACTGCGTGAGCGAAAGCTAGACTGGGCGGTGCGAGCAGAAAGAGCGCGAGGGTCAGGATGATGAGACGACGCACAACCTCTCCTAACGCGGCTGTACGAGGAGCGCGCCCAACTCGGTCTCTGTATTGTGGTCTTCGATAGCGAAGCGACCCGTCAACGTCGCATCGAACGAGATCTCCGCTGGCTCGCCCGCCTCGACCTCTTGTTCGAGATCATATCCGTGCAAGTGAAACTCCAGTGGGCGGTCGGAGGTGATCCGAAGGTTTACATGATCGCCTTCAGTGACAGAGATCTCACTAGGAGTCATGGTGCCGTTCTCGATCGCAAGGTCGAACGTTTTCTCTTGTGGCTGGGTGCTAGTAGACTCAGATGTCGTAGAGCTGTCCTGCGTAGAAGAAGGGCGCAGCCACAAAAAGAGTCCGACCAAGATAATCAGAAGAACTAGGATGAGGATCACATTACGAATCGCGGTTCTACTCATCGAGCACTTCCTCCTTCTTAGCTCTTCTAGCGCCTACTCTAAAAGAGTCTATAAGGCACATGGAAGGAGTTATATAGCCCTAAAGGGCTATTTGCGGTAGCGGAAGCACCACGCGCCCTGCGCTCATAGCTTTGCTCCTGGCAGGTGCACCGTTACGCGGGTTCCGTGACCGGGGAGTGAATCCAACCCTAGTTGACCACCCGCTATCTGTGCCCTCTCTTCCATGATGGCGAGCCCGTAACGTTCTTCTCGTGGCGTTGTGGTCGGATCAAACCCGACACCTTCGTCGGACACTTCGACTATTGCGTCTTCTTCAATCGCTTTTAGCCTGATCGTGGCGTGCTGTGTGGAGCTATGCTGCTGAGCATTGATGAGAGCTTCCTGGATAATCGCCAAAACATGCTGCCGGGATGAGACGGGGAGAGCGACGCGTCCAGTCACCTCACAAGTTACCTGCATCCCCAGCCGTTCAGCAAGCTCGGTTGCGGTGCGACGTACCGCTTCGCCGAAGTCCTCGAGCTCGGCTTGCTGCTTAAGGTCTGTGATAACTGCTCTGACCTGGTGGTGGGCAGCTCTTATCTCTTCTCGTGCCGTTCGAAGCTCGCTTTTTGCCTCTGTGCTCTGGCCAGCCAGTATCAGGTCCTCTACCTCGCCCAGCTCTACTGTCAAATAGAAGAGGGTCTGGGCGATGCTGTCGTGCATCTCACGAGCGATGCGTTGACGCTCTACAACGACAGCTGCTTCCTCGCAAGCTCGACTCAACTCTGAGGCTGACTCTTGCAGCTTGTTCGTAAAAAAGCGAACAAAAAGGTAGACGAGTGCTGCAACCACCAGGGCCGCCATCATGTTGCCAAGCCAGCCGATACTCAGCCATCCGGGTAGTATGGGTTCCAGCCACTGGTGACGTAGGAACTCGAAGAGCCCCACGTATAATGCGGGGAGAAGGACCGCTAGCTTGCGGATGTGCTCAAATCCCGGACGTTTTACCCGCAAGAAAGTACCTTCTTCTGAGAAGATAGGTCGTGTTGTCATTGGCAGCTCCTTCAAATTTGAGGATTGAACAGAAACTCTCTCTAGATAAGACCTCCGCCAGCACGATTTTATGGGAACTACTTTATAGAAATAGTAGAAGGAGCCATATAGCCCTTTAGGGTCATTTTCGTCAATTTAATTGGCAAGTAACGTCGCGATGCCTATGGTGTTAGTCACAAAAATTTATGGAGCGACGGGAATCAGGAAGCCAGTGGGAATCTGACACGGTCCCGCCACTGTAACCGGGGAGCAAACACCCAACCGTAAGGCCAGTTCTCCTATTGGAGCAGGAAGGCCCGGCAGAGCGCAAGGATCCGGGAGTCAGGACACTGGCCCATCGTCTGCGGTTAACCGATTCGGGACGAGGACCCCAAGAAGGAGGTATGGGCGTGGAGGAAAGAGCCCTTCCCCAAGGGAGCATCTCCTTAGCTTGTGTTTTAACCGCATGAATCGGTGAGGGGCGCTCGGAGTAGCCAAAGCTACTCCCCCTAGCAGAATGCGTCGTGTTATGGAACCCCTCGATGTACTGCACGCTTTCCGAGACTCGCTCTACCACTGCTTCGAGCGTCGCGCCGACGCGCTGTTCGAACTCGGCGATGCCATCCTTACCGCAGAGGTGGTGCCCTCGCCGGTCCACCTGAGCCTCGAACCATCCCACCGTCGTGGGTGGGGTAGCCTCTACGCGGCGCTGGACCGGGGACGGATCGACGCGCTTACCCTGCGGGGGCTGCTCGCCCGCCATCCGCTCGCCGGCGGAGGTGGACCACCGCCGGTTTACGCCGTGGACGTTATAGCGTGTGGCCTCGGTGCGACGCAGAAAGCAGTCCCCAGCGTGGCTACTACTATCACCCTTCACACCACTCGGCCGGCAGACCCATCGTCGCCGGTTGGGCATATCATACGGAATCCGCTTGATCACTTACCGTTTTGAACACCAGCGGAAAGTGCATGAGTGAAGCACTAGCGGTGTGCCTCAATCGTTGCGCCACTATTTAACCGGATTCCGTATCAAGGGGTTCTCTCAAACACATCAGCACGTTCGCAAAGCGCATCGGTGGAGCGGAGCTGAATGCAGAAATGGGACTCTCGAGACTCGGGCACCGAGTCGGCTGGAGAGGACATCTGGGAGACGACGAGACAGGATGACTATATAAGAGTGCCGAAGGCACCGGGCCTCGGGGTAGAGATAGACGAGGACGTTGTACGCGACTACGCTCTGAAAGGCGAGCCCTTCTTCGAAGAAGAGTAGGGGCACACGTTTATGTCACCTATCGAGCAGGGTCAGGTGTACTCCTGGACAGAACCACAAAGTTTTTCGGCAGCCAAGTTTATACAGGGGGCTCTATTCAAGCGACAACCATGTCCGTACCATAGCCCGCAAGCTGTGAGAACCCGTGAAGCCATTCATACTAACATCCGTATGTAGTAACCATGGGGTGCAGCGCACTGTTAATAGAAGACTAGTAGGAGGCGCAGTTGGAGACGCAAGCCAAGCAAGACATCCTAACGCAGGCCGAGGAGAACAACGTCAAGTTCATACGGCTCTGGTTTACCGACCTGTTGGGAATGCTAAAGAGCTTCTCGATCACGGTGGGCGAGCTAGAGGATGCCCTAGACGGAGGGATGGGCTTCGATGGGTCTTCGATCACCGGCTACCAGGACATCGAGGAGTCGGACATGATTGCCATGCCCGATCCCGAGACGTTCAAGATCATCCCCTGGAGCCCACAGCAGACTCGCACGGCCCGCATGATCTGCGACGTAAGGACCCCCGATGGCGACCCCTACGTGGGCGACCCGCGCTATGTCCTCAAGCGCGCGCTAGAGCGGGCCAACGAGATGGGCTTCGACGCCTTCAACTGCGGTCCTGAGCTAGAGTTCTTCTACTTCAAGGACTCTAACAGCCCGGAACCCATCGACCAGGGCGGCTACTTCGACTTGACTACGCTGGATGCGGCGACCTCTTTGAGGCGCGAGACGATCTTCGCGCTGCAAGCGCTTGGCATCAACGTAGAGGTCTCCCACCACGAGGTTGCCCCCAGTCAGCACGAGATCGACCTGAGGTTCGACGATGCCCTGGAGATGGCTGATAAGGTCATGACCTACAAAACTGTAGTCAAGGAGATCGCCACCCGCCACGGCGTCTATGCGACCTTCATGCCCAAGCCGCTCGCCAACGAGAACGGTAGTGGCATGCACACCCACCAGAGCCTCTTCACCGGCGACAAGAACGCCTTCTTCGACGCCGACAACGAGTACTACCTCTCAGATGATGCTCAGGCTTTCATTGCAGGACAGCTCAGGCATGCGCGCGAGATCAGCATAACTTTCGCCCAGTACGTGAACTCGTATAAGCGACTGGTCCCCGGCTACGAGGCCCCCGTCTACATCGCATGGAGCCGCAAGAACCGCTCAGCCCTGGTAAGAGTACCTGGTTTTCACCCGGGTGAGGAGAAGGCTACCCGGATGGAGTTCCGCAGCCCGGACCCGGCGGCGAATATCTACCTTTGCTTCGCGGCGTTGCTGCACGCGGGGCTAGAAGGTATAGAGAAGGGCTACGAGCTGCCCGATCCGATAGAGCGCAACCTCTATGATCTCTCCAAAGAGGAGCTACAGAAGCTCGGCATCCAGAACCTGCCCGCCGACCTCGGTGAGGCCATAAAGGAGGCCGAGAACTCCGAGCTGTTGCAGAAAGCCCTGGGCGAGCACGTCTACACGAGGCTCCTGGAGCTCAAGCGCCAGGAGTTTGAGGAGTACCGGGTGCAGGTTACGCCGTACGAGCTGCAGAAGTTCCTGCCGATTCTTTAGCTGGTTAGGTTCGGGGCCCGAACCAAAGGTTCGCGTCCCCGAACTCCGAGCAAAGGCGGGTTGAGTTGCGGCTAGGGCCCTGCCCCGTGCCCGAACGGTATGCCGAGCATAATCCACGCACTAACCGAAAAAGGAGGTAGCGAAAGACGAGGCGACAAGATCAGAAGCGGTCATGGCTAGCGAAGGAGGAACGACGTGGACATCGAGACCAAGCAAGCAGGTATGAAGGAAAACCCCATAGCGCAAGGCACCGGCAATGGCGTCGCGGTCATCGTCTACCCCGAACGAGTGGAGCTCAGGAGCAGGTTGCAGAGCCAGAACACCTTCTCCGTGGGACTCGGACAGGTCACCTCCGTACGTATACGAGGCTTGATCAACTGCACCTTGACCGTCGAGGTCAACGACGGCCGCCGCCTCAACGTCGAAGGCATGGCCCTTCCTGACGCGCGGCAGATCAAAGCTGCGACCGGGCGTCAGAAAAGGATAACCGGCCTTGGAGTACCCTCGGCTACCAGCGCACAGAACGCGAACCCTGATGAAGATAAAGCTAACTAAGACCGTCCGCGACTTCAGCGGAAGCCCCTATCCGAAAGGCTCGGTATTGGAGGCTCGTATCGGCCCTGACGGGGGAAGGATAGAGGTGGTCGGTGCCCAGTACATGCCGCTCAATCCCCACGAGTGGGAGACTATGATGACCAATGAGGACTTTGAACGATTGCTTAATAGGTAGTGTGAATACGCAACACGGGCCAGCAGCCTCAAGCGTTGGTGATCTGGAAAGCGAAGCAAAGTGTTTGCATGCTCTTCTCGAGCAGGGCTTGACATACCCCCTGGACCAGAGAAGGTAATC
>JAWWQA010000034.1:0-3734 GCA_033854695.1 Rubrobacteraceae bacterium | reverse complement strand
TAGCTGCAAGATGGCCTGCTTCTCCTCGAGGGTGGCGTCCTCCAGCCGGGCGTTGATCCGTCCGCAGAAGGCCTCGAGGTCCTCCAGCACCTCCCGCGCCTGGGCTGCCTGTCGCCGTAACCGCGCCCGCTGCTTGTACCGAGCCGTTAGAGCCTCGCGCTGCCAGGCTACTTTCATCCGACGCTCCTTGAGCTCCTCCAACTCTATGATCCCCACCTGATAGGCGTCCACCAGACGGCTCTCCTCCCGGCAAAGCCGCTTCGAGTGACCCTCGAACTTCTTCGCCTCGGCGTCCTCCTCTTTGCTTTCCGAGGTAGTAGAACGGGCGAAGTTCTCGAACCGGGCCAAAAGCCGCTCGGGATCACGCATGAGCTCTTTTACGTGTTCCCAAATCGCGGTCTCCAACTCCTCGGCTTTGGCCGGTGTCTGCCGACACCTGTGCTCGCGGGCGCTCAGGATGGGGTCCTTGCCTCCGCACTGGTAGATGCGTCGCTCGGCCTGGTGGGCGGTGGCCTTGTGGATCTTACCGTACATTGCCAGCCCGCAGCTCTCGCAGCTAAGGAGGCACCGCAGCAGGTAGGAGTATCTCTTGTTGTTGCGGAACGAGAGCTTGGCGTTACGCTCCAACTGGGCCTGGGCGAGACGGTGGGTTTCTTCGTCCACGATCGCCGGGACGGGGATGGGAATCCATTCCTCTCTGGGCCGTTGGTTCCTGACGGTGTTCTCGCCGCTTCTGGGCCCGCGAACCCTCTTGGGCTTTTCGGGGGCTACGTAGCGGTAGCGATTGGCGTAGGTCGTGCCCGCATGGATGGGGTTTGAGAGGATGCCATGGACGACGGAGGGCGACCAGGGATGGTGATCGGAGCGCGGGAACCAGGGTCCTTCGTTGAGGTGCTTGGTGATCTGGCGGACGGTCATCCTCTCCTCCACCAGCCAGCTGTAGAGTGTCCGAAGGAGTTCGGCTTCGGTCCCGTCTATTACGAGGTGGCCCGGGACGCCGTCCCTTTTCGGAACGTAGCGGTAGCCGTAGGGCGCCTTAGCGCCGATGAAGTTCCCCTCGCGTGCCTTCTGAAGTTTGCCACGCCGGAAGCGCTCCCCGAGCAGCGCCCGCTCATACTCGGCGATCGCTCCCTGTATTTGCAGTAAAAGCTGGTCGTTAGGATCCTCGGAGATGGGGTGATGGATGAACACGATCTCGCAGCCGAGACGCTTGAACTCCTCCAACAGCAACACCTGGTAGGCGTACTTGCGCGCCAGACGGTCGGGGCTCAACACCCCGACCACCTCGAAGTCCCCATCCTCGGCGCCATCTCGTAACGCATCCAGTCCTGGACGGTCGAGCCTGGAGCCCGAGTAGCCTTCATCCGTATAGGCGTTCTGGGGCGAGAGCTCGTGGCCGTTTTCGCTCATCCAGCTCTTTAGGGCGTCGAGCTGGCTCTCGATGGTCTGCTCGCGCCCCTGGCGCGGGGTGGAGACCCTCGCGTAAATCGCCGCGCGCATCAGCCTCTCCTCCTCATCTTTTCGGGGTTTGCTTCTCCGACTTCGATCAAAATCCGGTAAGCCTGTTCGATCCTCTTCGGACCATCTCTCCTCCTCTCGTACACCGAAGCGATCCTCCACTGCTGGGGCCGCGTGGCACGGGGTTTGCTCGACATCTCTACTGGGCCACCTCCTCTCCGAAAAAGAGGATGGCAGGTGTGTCAGCCAGGCTCCTTCCCTACGTCGCCTCGCGCCGACGGCGCGGCTTGTATGGCTGGGCCGTGGACACGAAGGGGATTACCATAGTGGCTCGCAATTCACCGATTGCGTCCGGATGGTGCACACTCCATCCCAAAGCCTTCTCCGCCCAATCCTTGCCTTTGTGCTCACCTCTGTAGGCGCTATCCAGCCATAGGTGCTTGAGACGGGGAAACTCCAAGTCTGCCTGGCGCAGCAGGGTCTTGATCCCCTCCCAGTCCATGATGCTAGCGGCATGCACCTTGGCTTTGAGCACCAAACCCTGCGTATCCACGAGTAAATGGTGCTTTCTACCCTTCACCTTCTTGCCGCCATCGTAACCGAGTTCTTCTCCGCCCACACCGGTGGTCTTTACCGATTGACTATCGACTATGCCGGCGCTGGGCTGAGGATCTCTCCCCATACGACGCACGCGCACTCGCTCGCGCAAGGCAGCATGTAATCTTTCCCAGGTGCCATCGATGCGCCAGGTTCTGAAGTAATGGTGGATGGTTTTCCAGGGAGTGAAGTCGTGCGGCAATAGGCGCCAGGCGCAACCACTACGCACGATGTAGAAGGTAGCGTTTAGGATCTCGCGTAGGGTATGTACTCTGGGCCGACCGGGGCAAGTAGGGACAGGAATATGGGGCTCTATGCAGGACCACTCGGCATCGGAGAGGTCTGTTGGATACGTCTTTCTCATACGTGATAGAGTACCGAACTAACACCTCACGATCCCTTTTCGGACAGTTTCTATCGGAAACTCAGTGAATAGGGGCAACGGGGTAACTCCCTACACGCTGTAAGGAGGTTCTGTAGGCGTGTGCCCTCCTTGTAGAAATGCGCCGGGCTTCGGAAGATGTCATCATCTAACCGCCAAGCGTTGAACCCGCATCGCTAAAGTGAGAGAAAGGAGGAACATGCAGCTTCTAGTTACGGTAGACGGCTCTGAGGTTGGAGCCGGGTTGCCTCCAGAACAAGCGGCCCAGATACGTGAGCAACTAGTAGGTCCCAGCCTAGAGAAGCTTGCTCAATGGGAACGTGAGGGGAGGATTAGTGGCGGCATCCTTCCCGGACAGAGGGCAGGAGTTTGGGTGGTAGAGGCCACCTCTCCCGAGGAGGTAGACCAACTAGTGGCTAGCTTACCCTACGGGGGGTAGTAAAGATGCAGGTGCAGGCGTTGATGCCTGTAAGTGGTGCAATAGAGCGGAACCGGCTAGTCAGTGAGCAACAGCGAGCTGCTTTTGGGTAGGCAAGGTCGGCGGAGGCAGCGCATGCCATGAATCAACGGAAGACTGCATCAAGGGGTAAACTCAACGTGGCGGTCGTAGGCGCTGGCGCTTTCGGTGGCTGGACGGCGCTCCACCTTCTGAGGCAGGGCACGAAGGTGATACTGCTCGACGCCTGGGGACCGGGAAACTCGCGAGCCAGCTCCGGCGGCGACACGCGCGTGATCCGCGGGGCTTACGGCGGTGACGCCGACTACATCGAGTGGGTTGCGCGCTCGTTCGTTCTCTGGCGGGAAGCGGAGGCGCGCTGGCGTACAAAGATATACCACCGCACCGGCTCTCTCTGGCTGTATACGGGTGATGATCGTCACGCCCGCAGTTCGGTCGAGCCGCTCCGTAAATGGGGCCTCGAAATCCAACACTGGTCCCCCTCCGAAGCGGCGAGGCGCTTTCCTCAGTTGAGTTTTGATGGAATCCAGAGCGTTTACTACGAGCCGGAAGCTGGTTACCTGACGGCGAGACGCTCGTGCGAGTTGGTCTGCGAGAGCTTCATCAACGAAGGCGGAGAGTTCCGACAAGCGTCAGTACGACCGGGGCGAATCGAAGGCAAAGTGATGGGAGCAATTAGCCTCAACGACGGTACGAGCGTAAAGGCTGACGCTTTCGTCTTCGCCTGTGGCCCTTGGTTGGGGAAAATCTTCCCCGACGTGATCGGCAGCCTGATCAGCCCGACCCGACAGGAGGTTTACTTCTTCGGTACGCCTCCAGGAGATCAGCGTTTCAACGAAG
>JAWWQA010000033.1:0-5365 GCA_033854695.1 Rubrobacteraceae bacterium | reverse complement strand
GGCGGCTACAAGATGAGCGGTATCGGCAGGGAGAACGGGATGGAATCACTTAAGGAGTATACCCAGGTCAAGTCTGTCTGGGTCGAGCTCTCCGGAAAGACGCGCGACCCGTTCACGCTCGGTTAGGTGGAGCCATCTCGCGTGTAGAACGAGGAGGGACACGATGAAGACGTTAGACCAAACGCGGGTCGAGGTGGGTCCGCTCACCTTTGAGCCGAGCCCTGGTTGGGTGCGCGCCAGGGTAGGAGACGTGACGGTCATTGACAGCAAGAGAGTCCTCCTGCTGTGGGGGGAGGGCAAGGTGCTACCCGTTTACCTTTTCCCGCGCGACGACGTTCGCACCGACCTCTTGCGGCCCAGCGAGAATCCTCTGCCCGAGACCCATCATGGGCTCGCCTCTTACTGGACGCTAGATCTCGACGGACAAGTGGTCGAGAACGCTGCCTGGTCCTACTCGGTCGAACAGCTCGCGGACTACCTGGCTTTCAAGTGGAAGGCGATGGATGCCTGGTACGAGGAGGAGGAGAGGATCGTCGCACACCCCCGCGATCCCTATCACCGCGTCGACTTTCGGGAGAGCTCGCGCCATGTGCGGGTGGTCTTGGATGGGGAGACGGTAGCCGACACCCACAGGCCCTGGCTGCTCTTCGAGACTGGCCACCCTACCCGCTATTACATCCCGCCCGAGGACGTTCGGATGGACCTTCTGAAGCCGAGTGAGACCCGCACTTTGTGCGCTTACAAAGGGGAGGCGCATTACTGGTCGGTCTCGGTGGGTGGAGAAGACTATGAGGATATCGCCTGGAGTTACCCCGATCCTTTACCCGACAACCAACGCATCCGTGATCTCGTCTGCTTCTTCAACGAGCACCTCGACATCTACGTTGACGGCGAAGTTGCCGAGCGCCCTACCACGCAATGGTCGGGTGGCCTCCGCTCCAAGGCGCGAGGCGGCAGCGAGTAAGGATCGCACAGGAGCAGATGAGCGAGCGGGCACGAGTCACACTACAATAAAAGGGGCGCAAAGTCGCGACGAGAGGCATGGGAAAGGCGAGGAGGTACAAGCAGTGAGTGTTCAGGAGTATCGGGACCTCCACCGGCGTTCCATAGAGGACCCCGAAGGGTTTTGGGCGGGGCAGGCCGGGATCGTTGACTGGCACAAGGACTTCGAGAAGGTGCTGGACTATAGCAACCCGCCCTTTGCCAGGTGGTTCGTCGGTGGCGAGACCAACCTGTGTCACAACGCGGTGGACAGGCATCTGGAAGAGCGGGGGGATCAGAAGGCCCTGATCTACATCTCCACGGAGACAGACGAGCAGCGGGAGTACAGCTACCGGGATCTACACGCCGAGGTCAACACTTTCGCTGCGATACTGCGAGAGCTCGGTGTAACCAGGGGAGATCGGGTAATCATCTACATGCCGATGATGGTGGAGGCGATCTTTGCCATGCTCGCCTGCGTGCGCCTCGGAGCGATTCACTCCGTCGTCTTCGGCGGCTTCGCGGCAGACAACCTTGCGACGCGCATTGACGACGCGAAACCGAAGGTTATGATCACCGCCGATGCCGGCGTGCGAGGCGGCAACGTCATCCGCTACAAACCCCTGGTAGACGAGGCTCTGGATACCGCAGCATCCCCGCCGGAGCATGTAGTCATCTGCCGCCGGGGCATCGACAAGGACATGCAGATCGTCGAAGGCCGGGATCTGGACTACGATGAGCTACGCGAACGCCACGACGGTGCCGAGGTGCCTGTGGAGTGGGTGGAATCGAGCGAACCTAGCTACATCCTCTACACCTCCGGAACTACCGGTACACCGAAAGGGGTGCAGCGCGACACGGGCGGACACGCAGTGGCTCTGGCGGCTTCGATGAAGCACATCTTCGATGCCAAACCCGGCGAGACGATGTTTACCGCGTCAGACATAGGTTGGGTGGTCGGGCACTCCTACATCACCTATGCTCCACTGCTCTACGGTATGACCTCGATAGTCTACGAGGGGTTGCCGATCCAACCGGATCCCGGCATCTGGTGGAAGATAGTCGAGGATCACAAGGTCTCGACCATGTTTACCGCGCCCACGGCCATCCGCGCTCTGCGTAAGCACGACCCCGAGTACATGCGCAAGTACGACACGAGCAGCCTTCGCAAACTGTTCCTGGCCGGAGAGCCGCTGGACGAGCCCACCTCCCGCTGGGCTTCCGAGACTCTGGGGACCTCCGTAAGGGACAACTACTGGCAGACGGAGACTGGCTGGCCGATCCTGAGCAGTATGTTGCCGGGCCTCGAAGATGCCCCGCTTAAGGCGGGCTCGGCCGGTTTCCCGTGCTACGGGTACGACGTGAGGCTGGTGCACGAAGAGAGCGGAGAAGAGGTGGGCGCTAACGAGAGGGGTGTGCTGACGATAGTGCCGCCGTTGCCGCCCGGTTGCATGAGCACTGTGTGGGGGGACGACGAGCGCTTCGTCGAGACCTACTTCTCAGACTTCCCGGAGCAGCTGTACTCTACCTTTGACTGGGCGATGAAGGATGACGAGGGGTACCACTTCATCATGGGGCGTTCGGACGACGTCATCAACGTTGCCGGCCATCGCCTGGGCACGCGCGAGATAGAAGAGGCGATCAGCGACCACGACGAGGTCGCCGAATCCGCCGTGGTCGGTGTCAAGGACGAGGACAAGGGCCAGGCCGTTTTCGCCTACGTAGTGCCGAAGGACGGTGACAGGGTCGAGTCCGAAGATGAACGTTCGGAGCTCGAGCAGTCCATAAAAGACATCGTGGACAAAAAGGTTGGGGCAATAGCCCGTCCGGCGTCCATCCACTTTGTCGAAGCCCTGCCCAAGACTCGCTCGGGCAAGATGCTCCGGCGCAGCATCCAGGCATTAGCTGAGAGCCGCGATCCCGGAGACCTATCGACCCTGGAGGACCCCGCGGCCCTCGAAAGCGTGCGCGCCGCAGCCTCCAACGGGGAGTAAATGGGACAACAGCAGGTTAGAACCCGATAGCCTTCGTCTCCACCAGTGGGGCGCCGATCCGGGCCCGGCTTCCTACAGGAAGAGCTTCGCGAATGGCTCTCCAAGGAGCTCGGCAGCTCGAACAGTAAGAAGGAGTGAGCCAATGCAGATGGAGGGCGAAGGGTAGGGCGTAGCCTTGCGGGTGGAGTCGATGCTACTTATTTTTCCTCTTCGGGTAGAGCCAGAAGGAGAAGAGGCGCGTCATGCGAGGCATCACTACGTAGGTCATCAGAGTCACCATCACAACGGTAAAGACCAGCGTGCGGAGTACTACGGAGGAGCCACCGAGCAAGGGATTGAGCAACATGAACATCACAGTAGCGAGTGGGAAGACCGCCAGCCAGGTTATCATCGCCATCTTGTAGCGGGGTGGAGGCGGATCGCTCTCCTTGGAGGGGAGGGTGAACCAGGTCTCGAGGCCGGTAAGAACCCGTATCCTGGGCTCCTCGTGGAGCATGTCCCGGCCCCACATGTTCCAGCGGCGGCGCTCTTCGGAGTTTTGCCAGCGTTCGAGATCGCTCGCGTGGTCGAACTTGAAGACGATTTGGTACTCATTGTCGTCAGGGCTGCTCGGCCGGAAGATGTTCGAGCCAAGGTAGCCGGGGAATTCGGCGGCAGTGGCCGTGATCCCGGAGACCCACTCTTCGAACTCCTCCTCGCGCCCCGGCTTCACCCGCCGCGATGCTACCGCCGTTACCGGCGGATCGTCGGCACCGGGGGAATCCCGGTGTTCCAGAGGCTCGCTCAAAAACTCAACCTCGATAAGGTGGCCGGCAACTCGCTCCTATTAAATCGCACATTCACCGAACCGGCCACCCAACAGAGGACCAAAAACAAGGAGACCGCAGGATGAGCGACGTGCAGATCGCTAAAGACCGAACTTCCTTCCTCCGCGGCTTCAGTTCCCACCCGATACCTCGGGAGGTCTTGGACGATGTCCTCGAGGTGGCGCGCTGGACAGGTAGCGCCTCCAACCGCCAGCTGTGGTAGCTCGTGATCATCCGGGACCAGCAAACGCTCTAGTCACTGGCGCGGGTGGAGGGCTACGGGGGCACCTGGCGGGCGCAGCTTTGGGGATCGTGCCGGTGATGGTGGGGCAGAGGTAAGAGCAAGGGGTTTACGACGAGGGACGCATACTACAGTTCCGCACCCTACCAGTCGACGGCGGGCGAGAGGTGCGCTTCAAGCGGGTGACGGCAGGTTAGAATCGCTCTTAAGTCAGAGCCACCCCTCCTCCATACTCTTAGTGTTCTAAAACTCAAGTACATCGGCAAGTATTGAAACAATGGTTTTGAAACAGTAGCTTGTACTGTATACCTGTTCTTTAGGGGAGGAACGATAATTTTGGGATAGGCTCTTTATCTCAAGCGCCTTCTTGTTCTGGGCATTCTGGGATTATGGTCTCTCCGTAGCGGCTGTTCAGGGTGTCTCTGTAGCGGATGTGGCGCGAGGTGTCCATCGTGAAGGCAAACAAGCCCCCTTTGTTATAGACGTACAAGTAGGGTCCGCTCTGGGCGAGCATCACGAATCTATCTTTATCAGAAGCTTGTGAACAGTCCAGCGGAGCACCTACTTCTTGCGCCGTCTCTATCTCTACCTGAGGTAGCGCTGGTTCGCTCAATACAGAGAGGCACAACGCAGCAAGCAGGGCCCCGATATAGGCAACAACCAGCCCACTGTAGGACCCGCGAGGGTAACGACGGTCCCTTATATACCCAGCTAAGGCTCCTCCCCCACACGCAAACACGATGAACCCGACAAGAACAATGATGTGTCCCGGTCGGTCGAGATTCACGTCGCTCGTGCTCTGGAGTATGGCCAGCGGCAGCAAGGGTAGCAAGTAGAGACTCCACCGCAGCACCCTGCGACTTTCTCTCCTAATGCTCGAGTTTTCTGAACCACTGCTGGGGTTCTTGCGCTTTTGCCAGTGGTGGAGCAGTAGTAAGGTTAGATAATAAACTTCCAGGCCGGCCAAAGCGGCGAACAAGCTCGTGTAAGCCAGCCCGATGCCGGTCCCTATGACCACCGTTTGGGGGATCACGGAAACAGCAGTCCAGGCCGTGACGGGGTCGTAGTAGGGGAAATGGGGATCTCTGAGTAGCTGGATGAGGAGCGCGAGGAGGCCTAGAGGGTAGAGCGTAGCGCCCGGGATACCTATGTAGAGGAGCGCCAGTTCGGCTACGCCCCTGGTCTTGATGCTGATGTGGTCTTCTGAACCAGCGGGGGGGGGCGGGCTGTGCGAGCGGGGGGCCTCTTGTTCGCTCATACCTCTCCTACATCTTCGTGGTTAGCCTAGGCTGATATGCAGTTAAAGCAAACGTGAGCCAGAACCCTATCGGACTACTAAATGG
>JAWWQA010000032.1:0-10844 GCA_033854695.1 Rubrobacteraceae bacterium | reverse complement strand
CCGTGCTCCTCCGGCGCCTGCCAGCCTGTCTCACGGGAGCGATCCCAGGGCCGGGGCTCTTTCAACTCGGGCCACTCGAACAGATCCTCCGGCACCTCGGGCACGGGCCCGCTCGTCTCGCCTCCGTTCCTGGTACGGTCCTGGCGGCCCCGTGGACGTCCTTCAGGGCCGCTGTCTGCGGTTGGGTCGGAGGCAGCGTCGTGCCGGTCCTTGGCATCCTCATCGTCGCGGTGGCGCGGCGGGTAGCGTTCGTCCTGCTTGCGAACGACTTTCGGAGGATCGTCCGGCTCTGGGGTGTCGGGTTGGGGAGTTCCGAGCTCAGGGTTCTCTGTCTCTGGGTGGTCAGGTTCGGAGCGGGGAGCGAGCGGCGGTTCTTCGAATGTTTCCTCAACGGTGGTGTCTTCGCCTTCACCAGCTATCTCCTCCGAGGGCTCGGCCATAGCGTCGAGGTAACGTGAATCGCCGGTTAGGAAGGCGAGGACCCGTGCGTTGAACTCGGCGGTACGCTCGAGCATAGGAAAATGCCCGCATTCGTCGAGGAGGACAACCTCGGCAGAAACGCTCCGCGCCCACTCGTCCGCTGCCTGAGGGTCCACGATCTGGTCCTCCTCGCCGGCGACGACGAGGACAGGTACTTTTATGACACCTGCCTGCCGGACGAGCCTCCCCCGAGCGATCTCGCGTCGCATCACGTCGATGGTCTTGGTGACTGCCGCTGGGATGGACTTGCCTGCGTCGTCCACGACCTCCTCGGTGAGATCATCAGCGTCGAGGACGAACGGGCGCATCCAGAGCCTGCGCAAGGGTCTCAAAAGACGTCCCAACGTGTAGAAGACAGGACCTGCAACGGGCATGGTAGCGAGCCAGAGAAGGGTCGGCAGGTCTACCTGCTTCTCGTTGGCGGGCGTGGCGATGAGGACGATCCGGCCAACCACGTCCGGGTGGTCGGCGGCGAGCTTCACGGCCATTGCTCCCCCGACATCGTGGCCGACCACGGCGGCGTGTGCGAGGCCGAAGTGGGCACAGAAAGCGTACAGCAGGCGGCTGCCGTAGCGGACGCCGTAGCCGGAGATGGGCTTATCCGAGTCGCCGAAACCCATAAGGTCTAAAGTGTAGACGGTGAAGCGTTGGGCGAGCCGGTCCGCGATCTGCTCCCAGATCCTCCCCGAAGAGAGCCAACCGTGCACAAGCACGACCGGCGGCCCCCCGCCGGTGACGTGGTAGCGGATCCAGTTCCCCTCCAGTTCCAGGTACTCGGTGTCGCGGGCGCTCTGGACCTCGTAGGTCGTCCGCGAGAGCGCGATCGCAGCCGCGACAAGAACGCAAATAAGCAATACGATCACGATAAAGATAGTGCTCATATGCGAAATGATAACCTAACCGGTCTTCCCGGACACACGGGGCGGTCCGGACAAACCCTCAGGAACGAGAGGCCGTCGTCGGCTCCTCGCGTTCGCCCTTATCCTGGCGTTCGCCTTCTCGTTCGGACAGTTCCGCGGCTCCAGGCGCGGGAGCGGCGCCTAGGGGTTTGACGTAGAGCTCGTCGAGCAGAACAGTGACGACGGCCGCGGTCGGGACGGCGAGGATGACGCCCGTGAATCCCAGGAGGTCGCCCATCGCCAGGACGGCCAGGATGACCATGACCGGGTGGAGCTGCACGCTGCGGGCCATGACCATAGGCGAGATAACGTGCGCCTCTATCTGGTGGATAGCGATGTATATAACGACGACGACGAGGGCCTTGGTCGGGGAATCGGCAAAGGCGGCTAGAGTCGGGGGGATGGCGGCGAGTATCGGGCCGAAGAACGGCACTATCTCCAGGGCTCCGGTGAGGACGGCGAAGGTGAAAGCGTATTCGACGCCAAGAGCCGCGAGGCCGATCCAGGTGAGGACGAAGATCAGGGCCATCGCCGCGATCTGCCCGATGATCCAACCAGAGACCCGCTCCTTGATAAGTATGAGGATCTCCTCCACCCGCCCCCTCCTCCCTACCGGGAAGAGCGCGAGCACCCCGTTCACGAGCGGACGCGGATTCGAGACCATGTACAGCGCCATCACCACGGCCCCCACAGCCTGCAAGAGGAGCCCCGCCCCACGGGTGGTTAGGGTATAGAGCTCTCCAGTCCTCTGTATGACCTCCTGGATGGCGTCGGTGAGGTTAAGGCTCGCGACCCCGCCCCCAGAGCCGCGTAGACTGGGGTAGCGCTCGATGAAATCCTGTACGTGCTCCTGAACGCTGCGAACGACGCCGGGGACCCGGGCCAGAAAGTCGTTCCCCTGCTCCGAGAGTAGCGGCAGGACGATGTATCCCAAGAGTCCGAACCCCACGATTACACCGGCCACGACCACGAGCAGCGCCAGAAAGCGTGGGAACTTGAAACGGACGAGGAGGTGTACCGCCGGGTCCAGGATCATCGCTATAAGGAGCGCGAGTGCCAGAACCTCGATGACGCTGACGAGCTCGTAGAGCAAGAGCCCTCCGGCCACGAGCAGCCCAAGGGTGAGCACGAACCGCGCTGGCTGAGAGAGGCTCGGCCCCACCGGGAGTTACCTGATCCTTAACTGCCCTCTAGGCGCCCCAGCGGCTGCTCACGACCCGCCGGATGATTATGGAGGCTATTACCGTCGAAGCAAGCGAGAAGGACGCCTTCACTAGGGCCTCCTTGACGTCGTCCTTGACGCCGCGCTCCTCGGGCTCATCGAGAAACTTGTCGGCGAAGCGGTTCGCCAAGAGGTAGGCAATCCCAGCAGCAAGAATCGTGATCGCCCTCTTCTGCATCTCGTCGTTCACGCCCGTGTCCTCCCTTGTCTCTGGCTCGCACAACCACCGACCTTCACTCTAACCTCTATTGAGCGCTACGGCCGGTCTATTGTAAGGATTCTACCGCTAAACGGGCTACCGTTAAACGGGCGCGAAGACTGATGAAAGTTCCTCCGGTTCTCTAGCCGACCTTCCGGTCATGCGCGGCATCGCTCAGTCGATAGAGCCTTCCAAGCTGGGTTCGCAGAACATCGCGGCAGCAAAACTCGGCGTAGCAATCCACGCAGTAGAGAACTTCGTCGGGACGTCCCGGATGAAGATCATACTCCATCATGAAGTCCAGAAGCTCCCGGAAGCCTTCGCCGACCTGATCCACAAACTCCGAGAACGAGATCTTGCCTGAGATCAAACGCTCACAGGCATCGGTAACCTCGAGCTTGCCTAACCGGCGGTTGGTGTGCCTTACTATGAGCCCCGGGATAATTTCCTCGACGCCCAACTCCTCCTTCGCCAATATGGTCCCTTTCTAGCCCCATGAGACGAGTCGTTCCCTGCGGGTCCCCTTTTTTTGTTCTCGTCCGGCAACCCCTAAAGCCGGTTCGTCACGTAGAGTGTACGTAGCTTAAGCCCTTTTGTAAAGCATCTGTATAAATTTTGGGCGACCCGAAGGTTATATACTCGGTTCCCAGCATCAGGAGAGGACACGACAGGGTGATAGAGACCGAGAAGAACGCGCGAGAAGGCGCAACACCACCGGCCAGCGCAAGTGTGGTAGTCGTGGGGGCCGGGTTCGCCGGCGGCTCGTTTCTACGGAGCCTGTCCGCGCCGCTCCGGCGTCCGGGTGAGACGCTCCTCGTGGACCGCAGGGAAGAGTATGCGTTCACACCCCTGATCCACGAGGTCGCCGTCGGCCGCATCCATCCCGATAGCGCCCGCACCTTGATAGCGCCCGACGGCAACGCTCTCTACGGGATCATGCGAACCGAGGCAACGGGTGTGGACCTCGAGAAGAACACTCTCCTCACCTCATCTGGGCCCATAAAGTACCGCTACCTCGTCCTGGCGCCGGGCAGCATCCCCATCCCTCCCCCCGAAAGGCTCTCCGGGTACTTCCATACCTTCTGGAGTCTCGCGGATGCGCTACAGCTTCGTGCCTCGCTAAACGAGGCCTGGCGATCGCACCTTCTGCGCAGAGATAGCTACCCCGGCGGGCTCACCGTGGCCATCGTGGGCGGCGGGGCGACGGGAGTCGAGCTCGCCGCCGAGATCGCCGTCCTCTTCGATTACCTGAAGAGACGGTCCATCAGAACTCCCGACGAGGAACCGCGCGTCGTGCTTCTGGAAGCGACAGACCGGCTTATGGGTTGGCTCCAGCCATACTTCCACAAGGTGGCAATAGAGGAGCTTTCGCGCCTAAATGTCGAAGTCCGCCTTAACGCGCCGGTGACGATGGCGAACGAGGATGGCATCGAGGTCGATGGTGAATGGCTGCCGGCGGCGACGCGCGTATGGGCTACAGGCGTACTCGCACACCCGCTCGTGAAAGATCTGCCCGGAGAGCACGACGATTCAGGACGGATTTCGGTGAATGCGCACCTGGCGCTCCCTGAGCGCCCAGAGGTCTATGTCCTCGGGGATAGCGGAGTCTACGAGCACCGCCGGCTTGGTCCTCTGTCCCCCACCGCGTCCGTCGCGGTCCAGCAGGGCCCTTACGTAGCCCGTGATATTGGACGAAGGCTACGAGGCGTGCTCGAGAAGAGGCGTCCTCCCTTCGAGTTCTTCGACCGAGGCTACGTGGTGAGCCTCGGCCCCGGGAGCGCCGTGGCGAATCCTCTGGGTGTAAAGCTTAAGGGCCGCGCCGCCCAGGCACTGTACCGGAGCATCCTCCTCTACTACATGAAGAGCAGCCGCGGACGCTTCTTGACAGGGGCGGACTGGGCGATGGAGCGGGCTTTAGGACGGGTCGGGTTTCCATAACCCCAAAATGCTTTAAACTGTCCCAGTGTGCGTAAAAGTACACAAAGAATGACCCAGGGGATATATCTCCGGGTCCAAAGGATGTACTGAGTGGGGAGTATGTAGGGTGACGAATTACGCAGGCCGTACCTCGATAACGCAGAAGGACCTGCTGAGCGTCGAGGACGTTTCCGGGTACCTTGGGGTGGGAGCGGTCACGGTCTATCGATGGTGCCGTGAGGGGCGTCTGCCGTGCCTAAAGATCGGCAAATCCTGGCGCATCAGGCGCGAGGCGCTCGAGGACTTTCTCAGGCGAGGCGAACGTCCGGCCACGCTAACAGGGCAGCTTCGGTCGTTCCTGACCGTGCCGGACAACATGCTCGGGGTCGCCCAGAATCCCGACCTGCTGCACCGTCTGGACGCGGCCTTTTTCCGGGTCGGCGAGGCACAGGGTGGGCTGCTGGTCAAGTTCTCCTATGGTAAACCGGAGTCTGAGGACGAGCTACGCGATGAGTTGGAGCGCCACGGGCTGGCGGTCGGGCATCTGGAAGAGGAGGGACGCTTCCGCTTCGCCCAGGACCGGGACCCTCTAGATGGACGCGTAGAGGTACTGCGAGATCTCATCGCAGAGGTAGACGATACGGGACGCACAATATGGGCCGCGTTCAACTGGACGAAGCAGGTAGATCTTGACACAGCGCTGCGGCAACAGGAGGCGCTGACGGAGATGGTCGACACCCAGCAGCTCGTGGTCAAGACTTCAGTGCTCGAACAGGTGGTCGACGAATGGCCCTCGACGACGCTACGGCGGGCGCAGGCCGCGCACACGGGTGTGATCTGGCTATCAGAGATGGGACTGGTGCTCAGCCGCGTGGGACCGCTGCCACCGGAGTAAGCTTGGGAAACAAGAAGCTATCAGGTCAGAGAAATACCTTTAGAAAGGATGAGTTCCTCTTGACAGCCGTTGGACGGGAGACGGACAACACAGGGGCGCTGACATGGGTGGATCACGCCCTCAAACACGCTCGTGACCAGAGGCAAAAAAGGCTCGAAGGCCTCCTGGAGTCCGTCAGAGCCGAGATCTTGTTCGAGATGGAGCTCGCCGACGTCATGCTAGACGCCAGACCTCCGACCAACTGGGAACGAGACAACGGTAGCAAAGATCCAACAACCGGCTCAACAGATCAGGGCACGAATCTGTAGAAGTATTAGTCGCCTACCACCCCGACCTTGAGGCTCCTTCGCAGGAGCGTAGCCCCGGCGAGTCGCTCACAGACCAGCGAATGAGAAGAGCTGGGGTTTCGCCAAGCCCGCGGTTTATCGGTGCCTGGAGTAGGGAATACCCCTCTGAGCAAATGGCGACCACGAAAGGCAGAGATGGCCGGCGACGTTAGCCGAACTCTGAAGGACCCGTAGCGGTCCGGCCTCTCTGGGTCCGGTGGTACGTTAGCATGAATAACGAGAGACTGAAGAGGAGGAAGAACATGGCTTACAGCGTGATGGTCTGGCTGGTCGATCCCGGCGAGTATCCGCAGGAAGACGATGAAGAGATACGCGCCTCTACCGCTCCCGAGACTGTGTCCGGAGCACGCACGGGTGTCAATGTGGGGTACCCTTTCCCGCGCATGGTGTACGGGGTCTATGAAAACCAGCAAGACGCCGATAGCGCCCTCGAAGAGATCTCCAACAAACTGCAGCAGAACGTCCCGCTACGGCTCGATATGCATGGGAACAGATCATTCCTTATTCCCGCGGAGAGGGTCCATTACGTCGTCTGCGACGAGGTAACCCGGCCAATGGATGAAGGATAGCGTAACCCTGGTCTACATAGACCGGTAGAAGAAAACCACGGCCGGGTCTGCACCACCACCAGCCGTCCGAACACACTTCGGGGACCTCCCCCCGCCCGGAGAGGTCCCCGAAGCCTTTATATACCACGTTGCGCCGTGTCGCGCCGTTTCTCGGAGTTATCCGCGCTTCCGACAGCTCCACCGGTGGTCCAAAGCGTGTTGGAGAATCGTATAGTAGTAGGCAGGAAGAGAGCTTGAATAACGAACGGCCCACGCCTCTTTTCTATCTTCTTCCCCCACGGAGGGAGTCTAACCCTCCGCTACAGGCTCATGCAGACAAACGCTTCGCCCAAGTCCTCATCCGGGCAGCGAGTACCTACCGGACAACAAAGACAGCCTTCACCACTCCTGTGGCACATGCTCTCTCCCGCGCCATAACAGGCTTCGCTGATCAAGACACCGTTCGCCACGACCTGGCAGCACTGACTATCGCCCTCTGCCAGACAGCTCTCGCAAAACGGCTTGTGGCACTACCCATCCTGGCCACAGATTTCAAGGACAGGGTTGCAGCATTCAACTGCCACACGGAATACGCCCCGGCGGGCACACGCACTGTCCGTTTGTCACATCACAAACTTTAGCTGTTTCGCAGCATGTACCGGAACAGCACTCTTCGGCGGGGCCACAAAGGTCATCACCACAGCACTGTTCTGCTTACACCTCTGATGGCCATCCCGTCCTGGTAAACAGAGAGTAGATCGCCTTGTTTACCACGCGGTCGGTGTAGAGGGCGTTCTCCTGCGTAGAAACGACGGTTGGAGACGGAAGTAACGAGAACATGTGAAGCAGCGATGCACGCTTACGGTGACGAGCAAGAGCACCGGATGATCTAGATCCACGTGTATGGCCGTGCGGGATGTCCGTCTCCCACACCTTCCGGGCGGACCGACCACAACCTTGACAGGTTGCAGAAGGGAAGCTGTAGAGGATGCGGCGGATCGAACAGGGCGTATAGCTGACGGAGGAGGAAGAAGTCGGAGACACGACGCGGCTCCTGATGACGAGGGTGTACAGGTACTACGTACTCAACCTACCACCGACGTCCAGCGATTCCCAACGTCTATTACGCAGTGTCTGTTGGGTGGCTCCGTTTCTCAGCGTTGCGTCCACTCTTTGGCACACTTGTCGTTGCCGTAGAAGTTGCTCGGCGCCCGGGTTGTTGTCGAAGCGTAGTCGAGGAAGTAGCCATCTATCTGGAGACCTGGCACACCCAGCGGATTGTGAGTGTCTTTGACGTGTAGGCCACCCCAATCGATGGGGTTGGTATAAGGCTTTCCCTTCGTGCCCTTGGCTGTAGTGAGATCGTTGAGGTAAGCGTGATCGAACTCCGCCCCGCGAACCAAACCTTTTCTACCTTTGCCGCCTTCTCCCAGCATGGCTTTGCCTCCTCCTCTGTAGGGAAGCTTTAGCAAGAAGCCCTCCCGTTGTTTTTCCAGTTACACCATCCTCAGTTCATAACATCACCCACTGATGAACCGGCGATGAATCCAGAATGAATTTCCCACGAAACGGTGAAGCGGTTCACACTACCGACATTCCGTACCCCCTACGCGAAGATTTGAATAATTTCGGCGATCTTGTTACAAATCTTGCTTCTTTGAGCTGACATTTCGCACCCACTCCACACAGAAACACAATTTTCGAAAAGCTGCGAAAAGACTTCAAAACTACCACCTTGGGGTTGGGAGCCGGCGACACTGAGGAGCTCAGAGAGGCACTGTTGTACGCCGTGCACTACAACAGGCTGTTGCTGGCGAGAAGGACGAGTACGGCGATTGGAACCGCGATGATCCGCAGCGGTTGGATAGTAAGAGCTACCCCTCTAGCCAATAGTCGAGTTCCTTATGCCCGCACGATGCGGCCGATCTTGATCGCCGGGATCTCGTCGTCCGCGACCAGCTCGTAGGCGCGGCTGCGAGCAACCTGCAGGTTCTCTGCCACCTCCGGGACCTTCAGGTAATCGTGGTGTTCGTCCACATAGCCCTCTTGGTGCTTCACCGCGCTTAGCCTCCTCTCTGCCAAAGAGCATATACGGCGAGCGCCAGGCGAAGGAAAGGAGGCAAGTACATGCCAGTCATCCAATGCGATATTATTGGTGCCCCCGTTGAGTACATCTACGCTGATCCGCGAGACGCCGGGCTCGCACCACATCAAGGCGGGAGAAGCGAGAAACCTGAACCCGCTACCGCCGGGAAACTCGACCTTCCCGCCGACCATGACCTATTAGCGCTGCCTTTAAACCTACAGTGCCACTTGTACGAAACGGCCCATTGGATAGTGCACGATGCACGCTTATTGGGGAGTCAATGAGTTGCGAAGATGATCAAGCCACGTTGCAAGGTGTTAAAACCGAAGCTGCTGAGCCAGGTAGTGCGAGGTGGCACTGGAGGATTAAGAAAGGACGTCCTCCATCGCCCTCGCGGTGCGGTCCCCCATCCCCGGTATCATGTTCGAGCAGGTGTCCAGCGCGACCGCGATGTTGGAATGCTCCAGGAGCTTCTGGATATGATCGGGAGACGTTGCAGGAAAACAACAGTGTGGCGCAGGTGACAGCAGATCAGCTCTCGCCTTGTAATCTCGGCCTCAACTGTTAGGATTGCTGAGGTCCTCTGGGCCCGTAGCTCAGTTGGGAGAGCGCCGCCTTCGCATGGCGGAGGCCAGGGGTTCGAGTCCCCTCGGGTCCACTCCAACAACTTGCTGATTTGCAGGTAAATTACAGAGAATGAGAGAAGGCGCCGAAGCTCATCCGGGGCTCTGTGCAGCAACCATCCAGCAACGTAGCGCTATCCTTCAGAGGTACCCTTCTCGTCAGCCAGGTCTTCTCCTTCGAGGGCATCTTCCATAGCACGCGCGGTCTGGTCTCCCATAGAGGGCAGGTAGTGCGAGTAGGTATCAAGCGTCATGGCTATAGTGGCGTGGCCCAAGAGCTCTTGAACAAGCTTGGGGTGTACACCACTGCCTAAGAGGAGGGTAGCACAGGTATGACGGAGGTCGTGAAAGCGTATGTCTGGCAATGCAGCTCGCTTAAGCAGAAGCTTAAAGTACCGCTTGGCGAGGTGCTCGGGGTTGATAGGTGTGCCTGTCCTAGTAGCGAAGATCAGGCCGTGGTCTTGGTGCAAACCGGCAAACTTCATCCTTGCCCCTCTTTCTGCTCAACCTACTCCTCCTTCGTCGGTTCTTTCGGCCCTGTATCTATGACCTGGACCAGCCTGCTACCCCGCTCGATGTCCTGCCCAGAGGACACACCTCCAAGTACCTAACTATATACTGATTATCATATAATATATTATTATTTATTTTTACAAAAAAATATTGTAAAACCAAGTTATTTGAAATAAACGAGTCATAATTAAGGGAGCTCTCCCTCTCGGGAGAATAGTAGCCACCCCTGGGGCTTTACAAGTCCTCCGAGAAGAAGGAGAGGATCCCCTACACTACCTGTCTCGTCATCGGTCAGGGGATTGGGGAGATCTAGATGCCCACGATCGCAGGGAGAACGATCGCTCCCTCAAGCACGGCTGGCGGGTTATCAGCTTTTATCCTGTGGGTGAAGGACGAATTTGGATCATTACCGAGGCGGATAGGTCTGTTACCACTGTCCTCCTTCCGGAGGAGTATTAGATGCCCTGCGCCTTCTGCGGTGAAGGAGATAAGTGGATCAAGACCTGCCGTACCCTCGACAGCCTTATCCGCGTCTGTGACCCTTGCTGGGAAGTGCTGACGCCTTGGCTGGTAATCGTACCCGGGGATAGAGCGGTTACCGCTCGCTGCGAAGGGTGCGGGGGGTACTTCAACCCCAGGGATATGGTTCAAGTCACCCCCGGCGGTCGCTACAACGCCTATGCCGGGAGGTGCGGTGCGTGTGCGAAGGTAGGTACCGCTTGCCGATCGGAAGTTCCTACGTTGTTTACTCAAGACCTCGAATTTACCCCCGGTACTCCCGGTAAGCCAACCTGCGAGCACGAGCACCAAGGGTACCGGGGGCAAAAGTGGCGTAACGATTCACCTCCACCGGAGGTACCGGGAGTAAAACAAGGGCGTGCGGCTCCACACCCCCCTTTCCTTCGAAGAGCTTGCGCCTAGCGCGCCTGGTTATCTCTGTTCGCCGAGCTGCCGACAGGTAGTCTTCTCGGAAATCGAGTTGCCGGTTCTAAGGGCTTCTCGGAAATTTGTAGGACTACAGAGTATAGAAGAGGGTCAAAGCTGATGCGGTTAGGGTCATTCGACGCCTTCCACAACGGCCACGGTTTCGGCGCCATCCCTGTCTGCATCGACGA
>JAWWQA010000031.1:0-4817 GCA_033854695.1 Rubrobacteraceae bacterium | reverse complement strand
TCGCCATTACAGACGCCTTCATGGACGCCGTCGAGAACGACAGTGACTTTGACCTCGTCAACCCACGCAACGGCGAGGTAGCGAAGACCGTTCGTGCCAGGGACCTCTTCTCCAAGATAGTCGAGGGGGCGTGGCTGAACGGTGAGCCCGGCGTGGTGTTTATAGACAAGATCAACGCCGACAACCCCACGCCGCAGTTCCCGATAGAGTCAACGAACCCGTGCTCGGAGGCGCACCTGCCGCCCTACGACTCGTGCAACCTTGGTTCGATCAACCTGGAGCGCTTCTTCGTGCCGGGTAGCCAGCCGGGGGAGGGCTCGGTCGACTGGGACGAGCTACGCGAGACGGTCCACACGACGATCCGGTTCCTCGACAACGTCATCGAGATGAACAGCTACCCCCTGCCCGAGATAGACGAGATGAGCCGCGGCAACCGCCGTATCGGGCTCGGCGTCATGGGCTTCGCCGACCTGCTCATAAAGCTCGGCATTACCTACGACTCCGAAGAGGGTCTCGCTTTCGCCGAGAAGATGATGAAGTTCGTCGACGACGAGGCTTGGGAGGCAAGCCGCTCTCTGGCGGAGGAGCGCGGCGTGATGGGGCACTACGAGGGCTCCCGGCACGAGGTCCGGGGAGATCGGGTACGCAACGCGACGGTCACGACGATCGCGCCGACGGGTACGATCTCGATCATCGCCGGCTGCTCGGGCGGTATCGAACCACTCTTCGCCGTGGCGTTCATGCGCCGCCAGGCCGACATGGAGCTTCCCGATGTGAACCCCGAGTTTGTCAAGCTTGCTCGTGCGCGCGGCTTCTACTCCGAGGATCTGATGCAGAAGGTCGCCGAGCACGGCAGCGTGCGCGACATCCCCGAGGTACCGGAGGACGTGCGGAGCGTGTGGGTTACCTCGCACGACATCTCCAGCGAGTGGCACGTCCGGATGCAGGCCGCCTTCCAGAAGTACACCTCGATGGGCATCTCCAAGACCATCAACCTCCCCAACGAGGCCACGACCAAAGATGTCGAAGCCGCCTACCGGCAGGCCTACTCTCTCAACTGCAAGGGGATAGCGGTCTACCGTGACGGCTCGCGCGACGCCCAGGTTCTCAGTACGGGCAAGACCCAGGCTCCGCCCACGCAACCGGCCGAACCAGAAACTGTCAGACACGTCTCTCTGGCCGAGGCGCGCAACGGTCGTCCACGCACCCTCTCCGGGGTGACGAAGAAGATGCAGACCGGCCATGGCCCAATGTACGTCACCATGAACGACGACGAGTTCGGCCCGCGCGAGTGCTTCATCGTCCTCGGCAAGCCCGGGGGTACGGCGGCAGCCTTCTCCGACGCCCTGGGACGGATGATCTCATTAGCCATGACCCACGGCGCCACCCCGGCGGAGATAGTTCACCAGCTCCGCGGCATCCAGGATGGCCATCCCGCCGGCGTCGGCCCCAACGCCGTCCTCTCCGTCCCCGACGGCGTCGCCCGCTCCATGGCCGAACACTACCTCGTCGAAGACAACCCCGCTGAAGCCAGGAACCTCCCCGTGATAGGGGCCTGCCCCGATTGCTCCGGCGGCCTCACCAAGCAGGAAGGCTGCGTCGTCTGCCACTCCTGCGGCTACTCTAAGTGCAGTTAACCCTATAGTAGAACCTTAAAGAAGGGCAGGCCACCTGGTCTGCCCTTCTCCTTGCTTAGATTTAGTCTTGGTCTGCCGTCTCCATATAACTGCTGCAAAATAGCGAATTTTGCTGGATATGGTAGCACTGCCCCAGGCACTATCCCTCTACTAGAAGTAACTCTAAACTTTAGATATAGATAGCAGAGCGAGGACGATGATCTGTTACTGGGCTAGATCTATTGATTCAGGGTGGACGTGCCGGGAGCGGTTGAAGGTGATGAGGAAGCGATAATCAAGAGCGGACATCTGGAGGCTCATAGCGGTCCGCTGCACAAGTTGAAGGGGGTGGGGGGAGGCGGTACACTCTGGCGCGGAGAGGTGGCAGAGTGGTTGAATGCGGCGGTCTCGAAAACCGTTACGTCGGTAATCCCGGCGTCGGGGGTTCGAATCCCCCCCTCTCCGCTTCTGGGCAAGTCTCTTGCCTGATACTCATTTTCTCTGAACCCTCTGATCTGTTTCGGGCGTATGATGTGGGGGTGTGGTTTAGTATCGAGGTAGTTTAGTCGTGCGGAAGAATCGCCGGAGAATCTGGAGCGTGTTCCTGGTCGCGGTAGCGTTCGGGACTCTGGTATTGTCGCTAGGGATATATGCACGCTCCGGTTTTGGAGCGCTGGCAGGAATCTCGAGCGATTCGATGGTCGTCCACATGGACTTCAACGTTTTCTGGCATTCGGCGAAGGCGTTGTTGGAGGGGAGAAACCTCTACTACGACACTGGGGGCCCGGACAGCAGCGCAAACCCGCCGCTATGGACCTTGATCATCTCCCCGTTCGCGCTCCTGGAGCCGCTCACCGCCTATCGATTGTTCGTTTCGATCACGGTGCTGACGAGCGTGGCTTATCTAGCGTGGATGGCCGACGAGCTGCGGTTGCGCGCCGGTTGGGTGGCTATCGGAGTGGGGATGCTGCTCCTCTCGTCGCCCTTGCTCGGAACGCTCGCGCTCGGGCAGATGTACCCGTTACTGGCTCTGGGACTCGTGGCGGCATGGGTCGCGGACCGTAAAGGCAGGCTCACGCTTTCTGGCGTCGCTCTCGGGCTGGTCGTGGCCGTAAAGCCCCAGCTCGCCCCTGTAATCTTGTGGCCGCTCGTGCGGCGGCGGTGGCGCATGCTGGGGGCGACGCTTGCCTCTGGGGCGGCAGCGACGCTTGCCGCGATCGTCGTGGCGGGCCCGGGATCGCTGCTTGACTGGTTGAGTTACGTGGGCAAACGGCGGCCCGATGGATATTGGGACAACAATACCCTCCCCGGAGCGGCGGTTCGGCTCTTCAGCGAGAACGATTTCGTTAATCCGATCGCCACGCTGTCGTGGATGGTACCCGTGGCTTACATTTTGGGAGCTGGGATCGTAATCCTTACCGCTATCAGGGTCCGGAGAGGCTCAGAGGCGGGGCTGTGGGCGCTGGTCGCGGCCTCGCTTCTGGCCTCGCCCATCGCCTGGCACAACTACCTGGTGCTACTCGGACCGGGTATTTTGCTGCTCCTGGCGCGGGGGCGGGTGGCACCGGCACTCCTACTCTTCGCCCTGCAGTCCATTCCGCCGGACTGGTCATTACTCTGGCGATATGGGGACACGGTTGTAGCGGCCCTGGCGCTTACACTCTGCCTCTACATCCTGATCGCGCACTGGCTTGCTTTCCTTACCGACGAGGCGGTTGCCAAAGAGTCCACGGCCTCCGGAACTGTTCGAAGCGCCCCAGGAGAATAAGGGAGGGCCCGATCGGGCAAAGATCTCCCTGGAGTTGGGTGTCGCGTATGTGCTCTGATGCGACGGTTCTCAGATGTTCGGCAGCCTCTCAAGGGAGCGTATATCGCAGAGAAAGGACAATCTCGTGGTTATAGCTGAGGTGAGCATTTTTCCTCTGGGGACGGGAACGCCGAGCGTCAGCGAGTATGTGTCGGCGGCGCTGAAAGAACTCGAAGCCTCTGGTCTAAAGTGCACTCTAGGGCCGATGGGTACGACGGTAGAAGCCGAGTCCACGGAGGAGGCTTACGCTGCCATCGTCCGGGCGCAGGCTGCCGTCTTCGACCTCGGGGCCGCGCGAGTGTACACGGTCATCAAAATGGACGAACGGCGGGACGTGGAGGGTCGCTCCGCAGAAGACATGGTGCGCTCGGTTCAAGAAAGTCCAAACGCCCGGTAAGCGAAGAGCAGAGGACCTGCGCCTCGGCCAGCCCTACGCCAACCAAAGGCCAGTACGGCGCTAGCCATGAGAGTTCCTACGCTGTCTTTGGTTGTTCGGGCTTACAAACCTGGCCAGGGTAGGTACTATCGATCCGGACCGGCGAGGCAGCGGTGGAGGCAGTAGATGACCAAAGGCGAATCCGACATGGGACCTTGGGATAAGCACTTCGCCCCCAGGGAGGCCGCACGTCAGCTCGCCCGCGTATTCGGCTCGGATGGGGAGGAGGCCGAGGGTGGTAGGAGCGTCCGGGTGCGTGAGATCCTGTTCGTGGAGTTGCTTGGCGGGCTCGGCGACGTCCTGATCTCGCTGGCCGCCACCCAGGCCCTCGCTCGCTCGCACCCGGAGGCCCGCCTTACCGTCCTCACCTTCCCGCCCGGCGGCGAGTTGCTCAGGGGCGATCCGCTGATAAGCGAGGTGGTGCAGGCTCCCAAGCCCGACCACGACCATCCACGCCGCGCCCGAGAGGCGGTCGAGGAGCTGCTCGCGCGAGAGGGCTGGGACCTCGTGGTCTCGGATACCTCCTACGACGGCATAGACGATTTGATCCGTGGAAGCGGCGTACCGCGTGTGGTGACGAACCTGTGGCGGTCGCCACCTCCTGATGAACGCGTGGGCGAGCGCTTCCTCCGCATCCTGCTGGCCCAGGGCCTGATCGAACCAAAGGTCATTGCTCCGCCCCGACTTCACCTCACTCCCGAGGAGCGCTCGGTCGCCGCCACACAACTCGCCGGGGCAGGTCGCCCGCTCGCTTACCTCCTTCCGGACGCGGGGATGGACGTGAAGCGCTGGCCGGAGGAGAGCTGGGGTGGGTTGGGCCGGGCTCTCGTAGATCGCTACGATGCGGAAGTCGTGGTGCCCGTCGGCTTCGATCCCGAGCAAGCGTCACGTGTCGTCCGGCTAGTCGGGAAGCGAGCGCGTGTGTGGCCGCGCGGGACGCTCCGCGAGCTTGCTGCAG
>JAWWQA010000030.1:0-3448 GCA_033854695.1 Rubrobacteraceae bacterium | reverse complement strand
CTTCGAAAAGGGCGCTGTCCGCGAAGTCTACGAGGAGACCGGCCTCCTCGTTGCTCCGCAGCGACTACTAGCTACCTGGGTTGGGACCCGACCCGGTGGAGGTCGCCTCGCGAGCACCACGTACGTGAGCCGGGTCTCCTCAGACGGGGTTCGGCTCTCCCACGAGCACTTAGGGTACAGGTGGGTGACCCTCGACGAGTGGCTCGAGCTCCCGAGCTGGTGGAGCCGCGAGAACATCCTGCATGTTGGGGATCCCATAACCTATCTCCCGGACGAACCCCTCCCCGAGCCCGCGCCGCCCGCCCTTCCCCACCCCGGCGTCGTCAACGCCAACCTCGGCGCAGGGACGGTGGTCGTGGACTTGAGCGGCGAGCCCCGGGCGCTCTTGATGAGGCGACGCAAGCCGCCCACGGGGCTCTGGGAGAACCCGGGTGGCATGCTCGAGCCTGGCGAGGACTTCGCTCTCTGCGCCCGGCGAGAAACTTTCGAGGAGACCGGTCTCGACACCAAGCCGGAGATCGTCTGGTGGGCCCGGGTCGAGCCCTGGCGCGCCCCCGACGATCCCGAGCTCTACGCGGGCGTCGGCTTCCTCGCCCGGTACCCGGGCGGCGAGATCCATCTCGATGCGTCCGCCCACGATGCTCATCGCTGGGTTACCCAGGAAGAGTGGTACGCGCTCCGCACCTGGTACACCCCGGCCGAGTCGGATGTCCTCTGGGAGACGGTAGGGCAGATGAGATCCGCAGGTTGAGCAGGCAGATCCCTCACGAAGCCGACACGACCGGCCAGCCAGGCCGCGGTAGAGCGCCTGCTGGGGAAGAGCCCGGCACACCGTCCGCGCCGAAGAGGAGTTGGATGGTGTGGCTCTTGGGGTTCGGCAAGAATCTTCGTTGATTGAACGAGTTCGACGTCATACGCCGCCTCTCGGATCGTCTCCCCGCTCCGCCTCCCGAGGTGGTTGTTCCCATCGGCGACGACTGCGCTGTGCTGCGCTTCGGGGATACTCTCTGGGTCGCCGCCGCCGACATGCTCGTCTCGGGACGTCACTTCAAGGAATGGGCTACCCCCGAAGACGTCGGTTACAAGGCCGTCGCGGTAAACGTCTCGGACGTCGCGGCGATGGGCGGTACCTCGCGCTTCGTGCTCGCCTCCGGCGGCGCGAATGATGCTAAGACCATCCTGCGCTGCATGGAGGGCGTTATGGAGGCATGCGAGGAGTTCGGGGTGTATCCGTTAGGCGGCGATACGACCGGCGCTGCGGCGCTCACGGTGGACGTCTCGATCCTCGGCCAGCTCGCTCATGCGCCGGTGCTACGCTCCGGCGCCCGCCCCGGAGATCTTCTGGCAGTGACCGGCGAGCTTGGGGCGTCGGTCGCGGGCCTCCTCGTCCTCGAGAGCGGCGACTCCGGTCCGGAGCGGCTGGTGCGCAAGCACCTGCGGCCTGAGCCCCGGGTAGCAGCCGGGCGTGCAGCGGCCCGGCTCGGGGCGCGCGCCATGATCGACCTCTCCGATGGCCTGGCCTCCGATGTGCGCCACCTCTGCGAGAGAAGTGGCGTGGGCTGCCGCTTAGACCTCGGCCTCCTTCCCATCGCCGGCGACACCCGCGAGTACCTCCGTTCTGCAGGCCAGGACCCCGAGATCCTCGCGGCGACCGGCGGCGAAGATTACGAGCTGCTTGTAGCTGCCCCGCAAGAGGTCGTTGGGGCAATGGCGGCGGAGTCGGAGGAGCCGGTCACCGTGATCGGGGAGGTGGCAGATGGAGGAGTGGTCTTTCTGCGCGACGGTGAGCCGTTGGAGAACCTCTCCGGCTGGGACCACTTTGGATAGCCGTCAGCCATCAGCTATTAGCCGTCAGCTGCTCTCCGATCAGCGGGCGCCAGCGGCGCGGGACATGGCCGACCTCGTTGTATCGCTTTGTTCACGGACTTTCGCCTCCCGCGACCTTGCTGAAAGCTGATGGCTGACAAGCTGATTTAGGGGACGCGTCCCCGGGTACGGAAAGCCTGGAAGCTTTCTAGAAGGAGGATGGCTCGATGCCGTACGAGAAACTAACCGATCTGCCGGACAGCGTGAGGAACAACCTCCCCAAGCACGCTCAGGAGATATATCGGGCGGCGTTCAACTCCGCCGAGGAGCAGTACGATGAGGAGGACCGCCGCCACCGCGTCGCCTGGAGCGCTGTCGAGCAGAAGTACGAGAAGAACGAAGAAGGCGAATGGGTCGAGAAGGAAGAGTAGCTTCCAGCCATCAGCTCTAAATCGGCCACCCTTCCAGCTTCCAAGCTGCATCCCAGAACATCCACTCGTAACGGCTGGTGGTGACGAAGGCTTTCGTGACGCGGGCCTTCTGGACAGGGTTGAGGTCTTCACAGACGTTATCGGTGAGGTCGAGAACTGCCTTAACGAGCGCGCCAAACTACTCGTCACCGTAGGTGTCTATCCATCTCTGGTATAAGGGGTTTGGCGAGCCTCGTTCGAGGAGGGCCTTACCTCCCAGTAGATCCAATAGCACGGCAACACCGCCCCGAGCACCTCGGGGTAATCGTCCAGGGTGGCAGTCTTCAAGAGAAAGCTCGTGTAGGCGAGGGTGGTGGGGGAGAGTTCTGTCCGATCCGCTTCATCTTGCGTGACACCGAGGTCTTTGAGGAAGCCCTCGTGCAGGCTCCTTTCGACGGTGATAGTGCTCGTTGAACATCACGAGCGCGTTCTCGTCTGGAGAGCGGACCCCGGCGAGGCTCAAAGCGCGGGCGAACTGGCGCAGGTACAGCGCATCCTGGGGCGCGCAAACAGATCACAAGAATAAGCTAAGGTTCCACGCACTACTGATCGAGGACGCGCGAGAGGTTCGCTTCGAGCGGGCGGCCGCGGAGTCTATCCCTCATAATTGTCCACCTGTTCTATATCCAACCACCCGGACAACCTGGCATGGTAAGAGTTGTAGCTACACACGGTGGGGTTGAGGAGCTCCATCCTAAGGGAAGGGGGCATCAACATGACAGCCGATGACACTCCTATCATCCTCCAAATCCACTCATACCTCTCTGCCTCTCGTTTCTCGAATCGCTTTTCACTTCGTCTTTTTGCTCATCTCACCCGCGCCACTACAGGCTTCGCCATGAGCTCTGCCGGCGGCCCGACCTCTGTCGTGGCCGAAGGAGAAGTTTGCGGTGCCCTTCGCCTGTGTGATCGCCAGACTCTCAGCGCGAAGCGCAGGATCAGGACGGCCGCGAGCGCGACGAGTGCCCAGATTCCCAGGTGACCGAGGATGGCAGCGACCGGCTTGCCGAAGAAGAAGCCCAAAGTCCCCATGACACCGGCCCAGGCAACGGCCCCGGCGACGTTCGCCACCATCTTCGAGTTATCGGCTCGGGCGGCGCCAACTTGGCGCCGCCCTGCCCCGAATCGTCCGTGTTTGGCGCTGCCTACCTACTTACCAGTCGTACCTCCTT
>JAWWQA010000029.1:0-3461 GCA_033854695.1 Rubrobacteraceae bacterium | reverse complement strand
CAGCGCCCGACCGTCGAATTCATTCTGACCACGATAGGAGGTAGCTAGTAGTGGTTACGGCGCAGACCTTCATCGGGCTAAGTCCTGAGATCGTGGCATTCCTATTTTCGATGCTGGTGCTCATGCTCGGGATCTTCAACCCCCGCGCCATCGGACTTACGGCTGGCCTCGCCGCCTTCGGCTCCCTGGCAACCTTCCTGGTCACGGTAGTGCTTCTGGCGACCAGGTTCGAGGGTAGCTTCTTCGGCGACGGGTACGTTGTGGACAACTTCGCGCTTTACTTCAAGCTGATCATAGCTCTCTCCGCGTTCTTCACGGTCCTGGCAGCGGCCCGCTGGTCTGGACAGACCGGTGACGCTCCGGAGTATCTGACACTTATCCTCTCCGTCGCCGTGGGTGCGATGCTCCTGGTCTCGATGCGCGACCTCTTCGGCGTCTTCGTCGCGATAGAGTTGGCGACCATACCTTCTTACGCGCTGGTGGCCTTCGACCGGTCACGCCGCGAGAGCGCCGAGGGCGGGATGAAGTACCTGATTACCGGCATGATCGCTGCCTCCATCCTGCTCTACGGCATCGTCCTGATCTACGGCTCCGCAGGGTCCGCCAACCTCGCACAGATATCACGTGCCTTCACCGGAGGGCTCTCGCCGGTCGCCCTCCTTGGTCTCGTCTTGCTCATCTCGGGCTTCGCCTTCAAGGTCTCGGCGGCGCCGTTCCACTTCTGGACACCGGACGCGTACCAGGGCGCTCCTACGAGCGCCGCGGCGTTCCTCTCCGTGGCCCCGAAGGCGGCGATCTTCGCGGTGCTGCTGCGCATCTTCCTGGAGGGTATGCCCGAGGCCGCCTCCTCGTGGACGGCCGTGGCGGCGGTCCTCGCTATCGTGACCATGTTCGTCGGCAACCTGTTCGCGCTCAGACAGCACAACGTGAGGCGGATGCTGGCGTACAGCTCGGTTGCCCACTCCGGATATATCCTCGCGGCGTTCGCAGCCTTGCAGGGCGCGGGGACAGAGAGGGCAGTGCAGGCCATCCTGATCTACTCGGCCGCCTACGCGGTGATGAACCTGGGTGCCTTCTTCGTGATAGACCTCGTTGGGGAGGAGACCAAGAGCTACAACGGCCTCTTCAGGACGAGACCGGGCGTCGCGCTCAGCATGTTCATCTTCATGGCGGCGCTCGTGGGCATCCCGCCTCTAAGCGGGTTCTGGGGTAAAGCCTGGGTCATCCTCGCCGGAGCACAATCCGGGTCGATCCTCGTCTACGTGACCGTCGCGGCGCTGGTAGTAAACAGCGTCCTCTCCGTACCGTACTACTTCGGCATTATCCGCAATATGGTCTTCGAGGAGCCGGTTAATGGTGCCGAAGAGCCCAAGGGAGTGGCAGCTATCAAGTTCTCCGTCTTCGCCCTTGCACTCGCCACTGCCCTTTTCGCCTTCTTCGTTGGCCCCCTCGCGGCACTGGCCGGAACCTCGAGCTTGCTGTAACAAGTCATTGCTTGAAGACATTGGAAGAACTATTAAAAATCTATAAGAATATTGTGCAGCCCTGGATTCTCTAGCCTGAGACACTAACATAGTGTAAGCTACCCGCTGCTATGAAAGCGGTTGTTCTTGTCGGGGGCCAGGGGAGTAGGCTGCGGCCTATTACCTATGATGTGCCCAAGGCTATGGTTCCCTTGAGGAATCGGCCGTTTATGAGTTACATGGTCGACTTCTTGAGGTGTGGTGGGCTCGAAGGGGTAGTACTCTCTTTAGGTTACCTTCCGGATCCGATCCAGGAGTACTTCGACGGGCGGGATCTTGGCGGCTTCTCTATAGATTACGCTGTCGAGGATCAACCATTGGGGACAGCCGGTGGGATCAAGAACACCGAGGGGTACCTCGACGGCGGGCCGATCGTGGTGGTCAACGGGGACGTGCTCTCGGGATTGAAGCTCAAGGAAGTCATAGCGAAGCACGAAGCGTCGGACGCTCTGGCGACGATCACGCTGACTAGCGTCGAAGACCCCACGGCTTACGGTCTCGTCGAGGTGGATCACGACATGCTCGTGCATCGTTTCCTCGAGAAACCCGCCGCGGACGAAGTAACTACGAACCTGGTAAACGCGGGCATCTATGTTTTAGAGCCGGAGGTTCTGGCTATGATCCCCGTGGGTCAGGAGGTCTCTATTGAGCGCGAGATCTTTCCGCACTTGCAGGCTGAGAGGCGCCTGCGGGCGTACGTATCGAGCTCCTACTGGAAGGACATCGGTACGCCGAGGAGCTACCTCGCCGCTTCCCACGATGTTCTCTCCGGCGCCGTCGGGGCTCATGAAGACTTCGACTACCTCCAGGTCGATCCCTCCGTAGCTTTGGGCAAGGGCGTAAAGGTTCTGCCGCCGGTCTCGGTGGCTGCCGAGTGCAGGCTCGGATGCCGGTCTACCATCGGGGGACGCGTCTCGCTCGGGCGTGGCTGCAAGATCGGGGAAGGAGCGGTGGTCGAGGGAAGCATCCTCTTCGATGGGGTGGAGGTCGAGCCGGGCACGGTGGTGCGTGGTTCGATCATCGGCCCCAACGCCCGGGTCGGGCAGGACGCGATCGTTCGCGGTCTCTCAGTACTGGGTGCCAGATGCGTGGTCGGCGAGGGGAACGTCCTGGACCAGGGTGTCCGGGTAAACCCGGGTGTCGTACTGCCGCCCAGAAGCATGGGTTTCCAATAGCTTTCAGCGGTCAGCTATCAGCTGTCAGCTAGAAGCAGGTGGATAGCGGTGCAACATTTTCGAGAGCTGAAGGTTTGGCGAAAGAGCCACCTGTTGACTCTGGTGACCTACGCCGCTACCACCGCGTTTCCGACGGAGACATTGTACGGGCTGACAGGCCAGGTGCGGTACTCTAAGAGAGACCTACCAAAGAAACAATCAAGTGAAGCGTATGCTAACTTCCTTTGCACAGAAGCACTGAGCAATGACCACCCAACAGTAGCTGACCGCTGATGGCTATTTACTTCGACGTTCTCGCCAACCTTTTCTACCCACAACGTTGCGTGGGTTGCTCGCGGCGTGCGAGCGACGTTCTGTGCAGGGAGTGCTTAGAGGCTCTGCCTTTCGTGGGACGGCCGTTCTGTGAGAGGTGCGGGGCGCCCACAGCTTTCGAGGTTTATGGATGCGGCGAGTGCCGTGATAAGAACTTCGGGTTCGACGGCGCGCGGGCCCCTTTGCGGTATGAGGGGGTGGGGAAGGAGCTCGTGCATACCCTCAAATACAGGGGCTACCTTCGCGTTGTGGAGAAGGTGATGGCGCCGCTTATGGCCAGATCTCTTGATGGTAGCCGGTTCGACGCGGTGGTGCCGGTGCCGTTGCACCGCACGCGGCTCGCCAAGCGCGGTTTCAACCAGGCGGAACTCATGGCGCGAAGGTTAGCGAAGAGGATAAACGCGCCCATTTTGGATAAACTAAAGGTTGTGCGCAGGACCAGGGATCAGGT
>JAWWQA010000028.1:0-6528 GCA_033854695.1 Rubrobacteraceae bacterium | reverse complement strand
AGCCCGATCACGCCGGCGACCGTGGCCGGGACGGTCGCGGCTACCGGCGGTCCCGCCAGACCGAACAGTCTCCGGCCGGCGATCAGGCCAAGCCCAAGGGCTGCCCCGGCCGTGCGGACGCCACTCTCCACCAGCGGCTCACGGTCGAAGGGATGCGCCGGACGATCCTCCCCTGGAAGCTCCGCCAGGTCCACGCCGGAGACTACCGAGAGCAGGTCCTCCAGTCCTACCCGGTTGTCGTCAAACTCGACAAGCACCCGGCCAGTGAGTTGGCTGGCGCTCGCCCGAACCGTAGGAAAGCGCTCCAGGCGCTCCACCACGCGCCGCGCCAGATCCGGGTCCCGGTCCAGACCCCGCACCGCGATGCGCGCCCGCCCTGCGGGACCGTGCGGCTCGCGATGGACAGGCGGGGCTTCCGGCTCAGCTACAATCTCCTCGTCCGCTGTGGCTTCCAGATCCGCTGCTTGCACCGCCGCGAGTACTGTTTCCTCATCCGTCTCCTCAGTATCGAAGCGGACCAGGACGTTGCAGGTTAGAGCGTTGGCCTGCGCGCTGAGCACCCCGCGCAGCCCGCGCAACCGGGCCTCCACGTCACGCTGCCCCCGCCCATCCCAATCCGGCAAGTGCATACGCACCCGCCCCGGGAGCGCGTGGACAATACGCGGTTCCTCAGCAACGACCTCGGCAGCGGCTAGACTCATCTAACCTTTTGATCTCCTATCCAGTTTTCTAAGCTCACTTACCAAAAGCATCGGGCAGAGCGTCTACTTGCACCCCGCCCGGTAAGAAAAGACGCGAGGTTCTCTAACCTCGCGCTCTGTGCCAGCTAGGCTTCAGACTCGGCCTTCTTCTTGACGTCTTCCACCGTGATCTGACCACTCGCTCCGGTTCCCTCGACCTCTCCAAGGTCCACGTCGAGCTCTTCTGCGCGGCGCCGGGCCGCATCGGTAGCCTTGATGTTCTCCGTCTCCTCGTCAGGCTCGGCGTCCTGCTCGGGCCTCTGCTCCTCCGCCTCGGGCGTGGTAGCCTCGGCTGTGGCCGTGCCTCCTCTTGTCTCCCCGCCGGATCCGGCGCTCTTCTCTGGTTCCTGTTCCTCCACCTCGCGCTGGGACACGTCGGTGCCCTCGCTGGCCCTCGACTTCACGTCTACGCCAGTCTCGGCGTCCGGAGTCTGCTGGCGAATGCTCTGAGCCTCAGCCCACATGTCCTCGACTTCCTCGCGGGCAAAAGCAGCGACACGAGCGATGCGCCTGCCGATCAGAGACGCAAAGATGCCGGCGGCCTGTCCCGCGCGGCTCAGCAGCTCGTCGGCCCGCTCCGTTGCCGGACGCTTCGAAGTATTCTCTCGATTCTCATCCATCAGGTCTCGCTTCGGGCAGACTGGTTGCCTCCGGCCCCCCTCGCCCTCTCAGTTGCACTCCGTGCTACACCGCCGGCCGCGTGCTGGCGGCCCCCGAAGCCACTCCACCGGCCGACGCAGCGGCCTGCTGGGCACCACGGCCAGCACCACGAGCGAGCGAGCCAACCGCGCCTCCAGCTATGAGTGCTCCCGCAAGCCCGTAGACCACACCACTACGCAACAACCCGCGAACCCGCGGCGACAGAACCGCAGCAGTGGCGCCGACAGCTATCGCTACCTCAGACTCCAGAAAATCGTCGAGAGCCATGCTCGTTCCTCCTTTCGCTAGAAGCTGTGATTTTACACTCGTTTAACATTGGAACAATATACTTAGCTCACCAAGTCGCAAGAACATACTCCGTCCGCTGATTATGTTTTGCCGTGGCCTATTGCCGACGCGCAAAATGCGAACGTGCTTGTGAGACTCTGGATCGCTTAGATGATACTTTACCTCCGAACTATTTGGAGAACATCCACAAGGAGTGGAGAGTAACTTAATGAAGAAGAGAACCTGTAACGGGCAGGACGAAGAGTTTAAGAACTTCAAGAAACTGACCAGGAAACTTCTAGCGGTCTCAAAGAAGGAGCTAGATAAGCAGAAAGCCGCATATCAAGAGAAGAAGAGCACGGAGTCAGCCAGGTGATTAGCTGGCTGTTCCCATGTTCCCCTGTTCGTCCACATACCTCTCGCGTGGTAGTTGGCTTTCCGCGAGCTTCTCGAAAGTTCCAGTCTGCGTCGCGAGCCTTATCCGATTCATCATGGACCAAGCCGTCTTTTGGGTAACGCCTATGGTGTGGTGGATCTCGTAAGAGCTGATCACGTCCTTCGAGTTGGCAAGCATCCAAATCGCGGCGAGCCACTTGTCCAGCCCAATCGGGGAATTCTCGAAGATGGTACCCACTTTGACCGAAAATTGCCGTTTGCAGGCTTTGCACTTCCACAAGCGGCGGGTCCTCAGGTAGGAGTAGGTCTTACCTCCGCACTCAGGGCAAACGGGACCGCCGGGCCAACGGAGCTTGGCCACGAACTCTGTGGCCACGTCCAAGTCAGAGAAGTATTGGATCGCTTCGATGAGGGTGTGGGGGCAGTCGCCGGCGTTTTTCATACCCGGATCACAGCACGATTTGATAAGCTAAGTACGTTACTGCCTATCTTGGGTCGACGTTAGATCTTGTCACATACCTTCATAGTAGAGAGTAGGCCGTGAGCCCGGGTTAAAGGAGTGCAAATTGCAGGTTAAAAGTTTGTAAACGTGTGTGGAAGAAGAGTCAAACCGGGCGCCGCATCGTTGCCTTCGGGGCGGTGGAGAGATTTATCTATGAAAGACGCCTGATCGGGCAGCCGCGACTATGGCTTCAGGACGCACTTGATGGCGCCATCCTGCTTTTTCTGGAAGATCTCGTAACCTAGAGGAGCGTCATCAAGGGGCATCTCGTGTGTCTTGAGATCCACGGTGCCCAAGGGGTCATCATCGTCTAGGAGCGGCATGATATCGTCAACCCAACGGCGGACGTTCGCCTGGCCCATGCGTACCTGTATCTGCATGTCGAAGAGGTCCCCGAGTGGGAACATCTGCACAGGTCCGGTGTAGACACCGGAGATAGAGAGGGTCCCGCCGCGCCGGATCGAGGCCATGCACTGACGCAGGGCATAGGCACTGTCGAGTTGTATCTTCGTCGTCTGCAGAACTGATTCGATCAGTGACCCGGACGCCTCCATACCGACAGCGTCGATCGCGGCGTCCACCCCCCGGCCGTCCGTCAGCCCGAGCATGATCTCCTTGACGTCGTCGACTGCCGAGAAGTCCACGGTCTCGACACCGTACTTCGCCGCGAGCGAGAGGCGCTCGGGCACGTTGTCCACCCCTATAACGCGGCCCGCGCCCTGATGAAGCGCGATGCGGGCGCACATCTGGCCGATCGGGCCAAGGCCCCAAATCCCTAAAGTCCCACCCTGTGGAACGTCCGCATAGGCGACGGCCTGCCAGGAGGTCGGCAACACGTCGGAGAGGTAGAGGAACCGCTCGTCTGGCGGCCCCTCGGGAACCTTGATCGGCCCGAAGTGTGCCTGAGGCACGCGGAGATACTCGGCCTGTCCGCCGGGGACCGCGCCGTAAACGTGCGTATAGCCGAACAGGCTCGCACCCTTGCCCCGCCCCAGCAGGCTCGCGGCCTCGGCCAGCTTGCCACGATCTCGCGTCGTCTCGCACTGTGAGTAGAGCTGCTGCTCGCAAAAGTAGCAGTGCCCACACGAGATGTTGAACGGTACGACCACCCGGTCACCGGGGGCGATGTGCATAACGTCTTGGCCAACCTCTTCGACTACACCCATCGGTTCGTGCCCGACGATGTCGCCCTCCCTCATTATCGGGCTGAGCTTGGCATAGAGATGAAGGTCCGAGCCACATATAGCGGTCGAGGTTATGCGGACGATCGCGTCCGTGGGCTCCTGGATGATGGGATCGGGTACGTTGTCAACGCGTACATCCTCTTTGCCGTGCCACACTACGGCCTTCACGGTTCCCTCCTACCAACACCGGTCAACAACTCGCGGATTCGAAACCTCCCGCTGGTACCCCGTGAGAGCGGCGGAGTCTCGAGGCCTGCCTTGCTCCTCATACCCTCGAGGAGGTCCAGCAGGGCTTCTCCTGCGCTGTAAGATGGTGTCCAGCCGAGCTCCTGCCGGGCACGTGTGGTGTCCATTATGGGTACGTTTAGCGCGAGGTCCAACCATCCCTCCGGCACGGGCTGGAGCCTGAGTTGCCAGGAGATCCTCGCGCCCGCGCGGGCGAGTTGGACAGGGACTGGCACTCGACGAGCATTCAAAATCCTCCCAATCTCCTGCGCATCCAGGACAGGTTCGGTGGCGAGGTTGAATGCCCCACGCACTTCTGTCAAGAGGGCGAGCCGGTAGGCCTCCCCTACGTCGTAGGAGTGGATCACCTGGGAGCGCAGGCCTTCGATCTCCGGGACGAGCTTGATGAACTCCGGACGGGCGAAGACGCTCGGGAAGAACGGTCCCGCAAAGAGCCGCCTTATCCCCTCCGCCGCCTCGCGTTTGAAGGTCAGCGCCTGGCGCATCCTGACGACGCGGACGTTCGGGTTCCGGCTCTCGAAGTGGTCCAGCCTCCGCTCGACCTCTGCCTTCTGGCGAGAGTAGTAGGAGGTTGGTACACCGTCTACCGGCCAGCTCTCGTCCACCGTCCGATCCTTCGGCCCAGGCGAGTACGCGCCGACCGATGAGGCGTACAGGAGCGCGGGCACCCCGGCATCAGCGACGGCACGCGCCGCCCGCATACTCCCTTCAACGTTAGTCATCCACAACTTGTTCAGATCCCGGGAGGGTTGTATGAGCCAGGCGAGCAGGATCACCGCATCCGCACCCCGAAAGTGCGGCACGAGATCGTCCGTGACGATGTCCGCCGCGGCCCACTCGACCTTCGGCATCGAGAGGTTCGGCAACCGGCGCGCTACACCCAGGACGGACTCGACCTGCTCCTCGTTCTCCAGAGAGCGCAGCACGCTTGTACCGACGTTTCCCGTAGCACCGACGACAACTACTCGCATGATGCAGCCTCTTACCCACCCCACCGGAGTCCGAAACGCCGCATCGCCGCGGTATGTGGGCTGATGTAAGGTAGAGAGGATGCTCGGCTACAGCCCGAAGCGCTCCTGGAGTGACTACCTCGACGAGAACGGCAAGACGAAGCCGGGCGCGGGCTTCTTTAGCACAGGCTAGCGTCGGGCTGCTCTTACCTCCGTTCGAGGTTGCGTTCCGCGGGGGCTGTCGATTCGGTAGAGGTTACGACGTAGCCGGCGGCGGTGAGGCTCTCGGCGATGCTCGAAGGGGCGGTGGTCTCGAGGCGGAGCACTATGGTGCGGTAGGTGGCCCTGCTCGCCGGGCCTAGAAAGACGCTGGCTATGTTGACGTGCCGATCCCGGATGAGGTCTGTTACCCCTGCCAGGGCGCCCGGTTCGTTCGGAACCTCGACCTCGAGCCAACTCCCCGGCCCGTGCGCGCCGAGGAGTTCGATCAAGGTGCGCATCAAGTCCGAAGAGGTGAGGATGCCGACCAGCTCTCCCTCGGCGACCACCGGGAGGCAGTTGATCTTGTGCTCGTAGATCTCACTCGCCGCGTGCTCTATGGTGTCTAACGGGTGGATCGTAACCAGCTCGGTGGACATTATCTCCCGCACCCGCACCCATCCCAGAGTATTCTCCTCATCGAACGAGGCCCTCCGCGGGCTCACCTCCCTGAGATCCCGATCGGAGACGATGCCGATCATGCGCCCGCCCTCCATCACGGGCAGATGCCGGATGTTACTTTCCCGGCAGATACCCCAGGCCTCGGCCACGCTCGTCTCCGGCTCGACGGTCAAGACCTCTCGCGTCATGGCATCCCTTACCCGCAGCATACATCGTCCTCCTCAGCTCGCTTTCGGGAGATCTACGCGGAGCTTACCAGCGGGCCAGGGATCGCGCCAGCAAAATCAGGCGACTGGCCTCGCGGGGCGAGAGTTGGTAAGCTCGTAGGGAGAGTTAAAGGAGGCCAAGATGCGCGCCTGGCAGGTGCACGAACTCGGAGATCCGGGCGAGGTTCTAAAGCTCGAGGAGGTGGAAGACCCGGAGCCCGGTCCGGGCGAGGTCGTTGTCGAGGTCGAGGCGGCGGCCCTGAACTTCTTCGACATCCTCCTCTGCAAGGGCGAGTATCAGGAGCGCCCGGAGCTGCCCTTCACCCCGGGAGCAGAGGTTTCGGGAACGGTCATCGCGGCCGGCGACAGCGCGAACCTGCCGACAGGGACACGGGTGATCGCCACGCCCCCGCTCCCCAAGGGCGGCTTCGCCGAGAAGGTCACAGTCCCCATAGTGGGGTCCGTCTTCCCCATCCCGGATGCGATGCCCTCCGAAGCCGCTGCGTCAATGCACACCGTCTACCAGACTGCCTACGTCGGCCTTCACCGGCGGGCGAACCTCGAACAAGGAGAGACAGTTCTCGTTCACGCAGGGGCTGGCGGTGTGGGCTCGGCGGCCGTACAGGTTGCAAAGGCTGCCGGGGCGCGTGTGATCTCCACCGCTGGCGGCCCGGAGAAGGTCGAGATCTGCCGCGAGCTCGGGGCCGAGATAGCCGT
>JAWWQA010000027.1:0-6823 GCA_033854695.1 Rubrobacteraceae bacterium | reverse complement strand
CTCGGGTTCGGGTTTCTTGCTGCGTGGTCCCTGCTGCTCCCGCAGAGCGTTCTCCAGAGCGTCGGCCAGGACGCTCGATCCGGCGTAGCCCATGAGTGGCCTCTCCACGAACGGGTGCTCGAAGACCGGCGGGAAGAGAGGGAGGAAGGGTACATCGAGGGCGCCGGCGACCTCCCGCTCGAGGTGCGTCCCGATGAGGAGATCGGGGGCCGTCTCCTCGACGCGGGTGGCGACGGCCTCGGGGTCGTCCTCGACGAACGCCTCGTCGGTGAAGGTGTCAGCGTGGAAGAGGAAGTCCTTCTCCAGATGCGCCAGATACGTACCTGCCCATACCACCTCCAGGCCGACTTCGCGGGCAAGGGTATAGCCGAGGCCCGTCGTGTAGGTGAGATCCCCAAAGAGGGCCACGCGGCGCTTGCGGAAGGTCTCGGGCACACCCAATCGGGTGTACCACGGTAGCTTCGCTGTCCGGGCGAGCTCCGCCCACACTGTCCGCCGCACCCACTTCGGGTCCAGGGAGCACAGCTCGCCGGCGGTTCTCAAGACCGCTCCCGTTCCGACCGACCCGATCGGGGGCGTCGTCACCCGTGGCATCCCGAACTCGTCCTGGAGGTACAGTGAGGCCGACTCCGCTGCTTCCCGGTAGAGGACGATGTTCGCCCATGCCCGGGGGAGGCGCGAAAGGTCTTCCACCGAAGTTCCCAGCGGCACTCGGGCGTTCACACCGATCCCGACGAGGTTCAAAGTACGCTCCACCTCCGCTACCTCCGCCGCGGCGTTCGGACCGAAGACGGGCGGCCCGAAGACGTTTACCGTCGGTGCCGGGCTCTTCGGTTGGCGCTGAACGTGGGCCTTCACGAGCTCGGCGAGGGCGAGATCTGCTGCCTCGACCTCCCGCATGTTGGGCGACTCCCACTCGCAGGTTACGAGCTTCGGCGACCGGCCGGTCTCCGGGTTTTCGGGAAGGGCGAGGATGGGCGCACCCTCGCCCGCGAGGAGCGCCGCTTCGGAGCGCGCGAAGATTACAGCCTCCGCCTCCGGACGACGACGCGTTACGCCTGCGAGATCCCGGGCCAGATCCCCCGTCGCCCACGACCCGCCTGATTGTTCCCGTACCGGGCTTAGAGTGAGCGGCACCGGCTCTCCTATCCGCGCCCAGGCCCCATGGAGCGCCGGGAAGTACCATTCCCCCGGATAAGCTCGCAGAACGGCATGCACCCCCTTCATGCTTGCCGCCATCCTCAGGATGCCATGGCTTCCCGGGCCCTCGTACACGCCGCGCAGTATCCTCAAGATCTCCTCACCCGCGTCTCACAAGTTGAGGCTATCCAGTTTCTCGGCCCGCTCGAAGGTCCTGGCAAGGAGCTCCAGTACCCGCCGCGCGCCCTCGTACCCGTGAACCCCCAAAGATAGAAGGTCGAGAGAGGAACGGCACAGGTGCCCACGCGCCACGAGCGGCACGTAGAGCCCCGGGCTCGCCACTACCACGTCTGGCCGGAAAGCTTCTATTCGATCGAGCTGTGCCCGCCACTCCGGAGATTCGACCACGTCCACGCCTTCCCCCAGGGCCGAGAGCTCCGCGGCGAGAGAACGCTTGTCCAGCCGCGGCGTGCCAACCTCAAGGACCACCGCTCCCGCGTCGGCCAGGAAGCGGGCAAGTGGTACCTCGAGACCGGTGTCCCCGGTGAAGAAGATGCGCTTCCCCCGGATACGGCTCCTCAAGGGATCCAAACCCTGCCAGACCTGGCGGGCCCGGCTTGCCTCGCTTGTCGTGCGCCCGGCTAGGGCGGACACTTCCTGGATAAAGCGAGCCGTACCGTCCACCCCTATCGGAAGGAGGCTCCTGACCACCATCGCCCCACGCTCCTCAGCTACCCGGCAGGTTTGTGTGAGGTACGGGTCCATCGCCGCCACGACCGTCCCGTCGCCGATGGCCGGTAGCCAGTTCGCCTCCACGTCCGGGATGGCGCCGACCACCTCCGCTCCGACCCGCTCCAGCTCGGCGGCGAGCTCCTTCTGAGGACCGGGGAGAGCGCCGAGGAGAACTACCGGGCGGCCGATACCCGTCTCTGTAACCGTCCTCCGTCCGGGCCTGCTCCGGAACGGAAACTTGCCGAGGAGGCCACCTTTGGAGTAGGACCGTTCTTTCTCGGACTCGAGGATGCCACGGGGCGAGAGCTCGAGGAGGGTCCGGATCGCGGCGTCCTCCAGATCCGTGCTGAGGACGCCGAAACCGCTGGCATCGGGACCGAGGACCAGGGCACGTACCGGCAGACCCAGACGGCGCTCGGCGAGCTCGGCCTCGAAGCCCGCGTCGAAACCGAGCAGACCCACCGACTGGCACGCGATCAGCAGCACCAGCCCGGTGCGCCGAAAGCCAGCCGCCGCCTCGACTATGCGGGAGGCCAGAGCGCCGCCTGAAGGCTCCTCGTCCGGCTCCAGGACCACGAATACCACCCTGGGGTGTACGCCAACACCGCCAGGCCTATCTGCTGGATTTATCGGAGTACCGGGGAGCGGACCGGAGAGGGATTGGGCCAGGTGAGCGTCCGCGAGGGTGCCCGCTACGACGAGGAGGACGTCAGGTAGCCTCTCGGCGAGGCTGGAGAGTACGTGCAGCGGGGAGAGGACGTCCGGTGCCCCCGATTCGTTGAGGATCGTCAATGTCTCTCCCGTTACCTTTCGTGGGCTCCGCTCCGGGCGCTTCGTGCGTCGCCCACGAGTCCTGAACTCTCCTACTCGCTCCCCAAAGGGACTCTAGTTTAAGGCCTTAAGGGTCTCTAGCGCCAGCTCTACCATGTTGTCTACCGCGACCTTCAGTACGCTGTCTTCTATGCGCTCGACTTTACCCGACCCTATGGCGTCCGAGACTGTGAGTAAACAGCCTGCGCGCAACTCACTCATCGCCGCCAACGTGAAGATCACCGACGACTCCATCTCGACCGCGAGGACTCCCAAAGAGTGCCAAAGACTTTGCGGGTCTTCCTCCGTGTCGTAGAAGAGGTCCGCACTCACGATCGGACCCACAAACCACCTGTGGCCGGACTTTTCGGCCGCGTGGTAGGAGGCGTGCACCATGTCGAAGTGGGCCGCGGGGGCGTAGGGGACGCCGCGAGTGAGGCTCGATACCGTCCCATCCTGGGGAGTGGCGGCGGTGGCGATAACCAGGTCCCCAAGCTCCATCTCTGGGTGGTAGCCTCCGCAGGTCCCGACCCTGAGCAGGTTCCTCGCGCCGAGTTGGATCAGCTCGTCGACGACGATGGCGGTGCTCGGGCAGCCCATCCCCGTGGTCTGGACGGAGACTGGTTTCCCGTCGTAGGTGCCGGTGTAGCCGAGCAGACCCCGCTCATCGGTTACGAGCCTGGTGCCCTCGAAGAAGTTCTCGGCGATGTACTGCGCCCGCCTTGGATCCCCCGGCAACAGCACGCTCTCGGCGAAATCCCCCGGCTCCGCCCGCACGTGGATCATTTGCCTCCCTTCGGTCGGCAGCTATCGGCTCTCAGCTTTCAGCAGTCAGCCTTTTGGTTTCGGCCCACCGCCGAACGCTCGCGAGTGGTTTGCTCTTCTCCTGACCGTTGCCTCAAACAAATCACCTCTCGCTATCCACGGCCTGGCTGACAGCTGATAGCTGACGGCTGACTAGCTTTTTAGGCTGACTAGCTTTTTAGAATAACAGGGGGACGCTTCACCGGTGTGTCCGAGAGCTCCAACGCTTCGAGGACTAAGTATTCAGCCCTCTTTGTGTTTCGCTTTCCATAGAGGCGCGCTACCGGCTGGCCCGCTTCTACTTCGTCTCCAGCTTTGACCAGAACCTCAACCCCCGCGCCCGGGTCCACCTCATCTCCCTTCTTCTCTCGTCCTGCGCCCAGAAGGAGGGCCGCGCGGCCGATGCCAAGCGCCCCAAGCCGTGCGACGTTGCCTGCCCGCGGTGCGGCTACCTCTCGCACTTCGTTCGAGATCGGGAGGTTCTCAAGAGCTTCCACGTCTCCACCCTGGGCTGCGACGAACTCCGTGAGCTTCTCGTGGGCGGCGCCGGAAGAGATCGCTTTCTCGACCGCGCCTTCCGGGTCGGAGATGCCCTTCAGCTCGAGGAGCCGGGCCGCCACGACGCGCGCCTTCTCGGAGAGGTCTGCAGGCGAGGCCTCGCCGCGCAGGAAGCGCACGCTCTCGCGGACTTCCAGGGCATTGCCGACCGCGTTACCCAGAGGCTCGTCCATGGCCGTGATGAGGGCGGAGGCTTCGATGCCAAGGGATTTGCTCAGGTGCACGAGGAGTTCGGCTAGTTCATGTGCTGCATCGATCGTCGTCATAAACGCGCCCGAGCCTGACTTCACGTCGTAGAGAAGGTAGCCGGTGCCTGTTGCTGCCTTTTTCGAGACGATGGATGAGCCGATTAGAGGGAGGGAGTCGACGGTGCCGGTCGTGTCTCTCAGGGCGTAGATCTCCTTGTCTGCCGGAGCCAGGTTCCCCGCCTCCATGATGGCGAGCCCGACCTCTTCGACCTGCCTTCTCATGCGGTCCTCAGAGAGGTCGAAAGAGAAGCCGGGGATGGACTCGAGCTTGTCTATGGTGCCGCCGGTCGTGCCGAGGCCGCGACCGGAGAGCTTGGCTACGGGGGCGCCGCAGGCGGCGACGATGGGGAGAGAGGTAAGGCTGATCTTGTCTCCCACCCCGCCCGTCGAGTGCTTGTCCACGCAATCGGGGAAAGAGTAACGCGCACCACTGTCCGCCATTGCTTTCGTGAGCGCGAGCGTCTCCTCATAACTCATTCCCCCGATAAAGATTGCCATGAGGAGCGCCGACATCTGATAGTCCGGCACCTCTCCCAAAGCATAACCCTCGACAACTTGCCGGATGATGTCTTCCGATAACTCCTTGCCGCGCTTCTTGGTCTCTATCGCATCGCGTATCGCGTTTCCCGAGTGCAAAAAGCGATTCCTTCCTCAAACGCATCGATAATTTCCAGCGTCCCGTTCATTCTAATTACCACTCCTATCTCGAGCATCCTATGGAGGTGCTCTGCGAGCATGCGTTCGAAGGTCTGCAATCCAGGAAACGGTTTTCGTCAGGTATGCTTAATCGTTCGTGAGCCTTGCGCGGACCGAAGGCCGTACGAGCGGCGGCCAGGTCCAATAGAGTGCATCCCACGCTGTTGAAGACGATGGTGCGAGAGGTTAGAAAGACTTGCGAGACGCCGAGGCCTTCGCGGAAGGCTGCGAGGTGAGCTCGGGCCTGGGTGCCGGCGCCCACGATCAGGAGCGGCCGTCGGGGCGGGGCGCTCTCAAGCCTGAGCACCCGCTTTCCTCGACCGGCGAGCTGGTAGGCGGCGGCGCTGCCCATCCCGCCGAGGCCAGCCACGATCGCATCGTACATGATGCCGGCTCCGCTACTCCGGCAGCAGGTAATCGAGATCGGCGGGGAGGTCGGCGATGTCCATCTGGGCCTTCTGGAGCTTGCCGGCGTAATCCCAGTTCATTGCCTGCCAGCGGGTGAACTGGTCGAGCACCCAGATGCCGGAGAGGCGGCTACCGTTGCCGGATTTACCGTTGCCGCCGAAGGGCAGGTGAGCTTCGGCGCCCGAGGTCGAGTTGTTGACGCTGAGCATCCCGGCGGTGTTGCGTTCTCGGAAGCGCAGTGCGTTGGCGGCGTTCGTGGTGTAGATCGCGGCCGACAGGCCGTAACCGTGGCCGTTGGAGAGCGCAACGGCCTCATCAAAGTTCGAGAACATAGCAACGCCGACGATTGGGCCGAAGGTCTCAGTCTTGTAGAGCTCGTCGTCCATCGTCACGCCGTCGACGATAGTTGGGTGGCAGTAGAGGCCGACCTCCGGGTCACCGACGAAGCCCTTTCGGGGATTGGAGGCTGTGATCCTTCCGGTCCCGCTCGAGCCGTGAATCTCGTGATGCTCTCGTATCAGATCCAACCATCCCAGGAACCGCTCGCAGAAGCGCTCGTTAAGCATCGGGCCGTAGAGGACGTCTTTGGTAGGATCACCGATGGGTGCTTCTTCGACCGCGTGGGCGAAGCGGGAGACGAACTCGTCGTGGACTGACTCGTGGACGATTGCCGTGCCGAGCGAGGTACAGCGCTGGCCGGCGGTGCCGAAGCCGGAGAAGAGTGCACCTTCGACCGCCAAGTCGAGGTTCGCGTCTGGCATGACGACGAGAGGGTTCTTGCCGCCGAGTTCCAGGCACGGTGACTGCAGGTGCCGCCCGCAGAGCTCCCCGATCTTGCGTCCGACCTCGGAGGAGCCGGTGAACCCAACCTTGTCCACGACGCCCTCGCCAAGCGCCCGCTCGAGCCCCTCGAAGGTCGTCGGCCCCTCGGCCTGGACGACGTTCAGCACACCATCGGGGAGGCCGCCGTGGAGAAAGAGTTGGGCGAGGGCTTCGCCTATAGCAGGGGAGTATTCGGCCGGTTTCCAGACGGCCGTGTTGCCGCAGGTGATCGCGGGGATCAAGTACCAGGAGGGGACGGCCACCGGGAAGTTGCCAGCGGTGATTATTGCCGCGACCCCTACTGGGACCCGGAAGGTGAAGAGCTGCTTGTCGGGCATCTCGCTCGAGACGGTCTGTCCGTAGAGGCGGCGTCCCTCGCCGGTGAAGAAATCGCAGGTGTCTATGATCTCCTGCACTTCGCCTAAAGCCTCCGTGTAAGGTTTGCCGATCTCACGCGTAACCAGACGAGCGAGTGCTTTCTTGTTCGACTCGACGATGCGTCCTATCCTCTGCACAACCCGTGACCGGACTGGGGCCGGAGTCGCCGCCCAGCCAGCCTGAGCTGCGCGCGCTGCGCGGCACGCCTCGACGAAGGTTGTGGCGTC
>JAWWQA010000026.1:0-6530 GCA_033854695.1 Rubrobacteraceae bacterium | reverse complement strand
GGTAAGTATCTGAGGGAGACGCACAACACGGAGGTGGTCTTCGCCTGCATGCATGGGGTGCATGGTACCTTTGCCTTCGCGCCGGGATACCTGCTCTTCGCCGGGATGGGGGGCGAGATAGTAGACGATCCTCGCCACGAGCGCGAGGAGCTAGAGCGGCTTAGCTACCCCGGCTGGGAGGTCGAGTACCGGTTCAAGATCCTAAGGGAGCTTAAGGATTACCAGAAGGTCTTCCTCTTCAGCACCCCTCCTGCCCACAAGGGCTTGGGCGAAGGGGGCAGTGAGCTCCTGGCCGAGCTGGTCAAGACGTACTCTCCTCGCCTGGTGCTGACTGGCGAGGAAGGTTTCCACCGGGAGCGCCTGGGGACCTCGCTGGTGGTCGCCCCAGGAAAGTTGAGCGAGGGAGAGTACGCCCTCATCGACCTATACAAGGGTGAGGTTGAAGCGAAAAGCCTGTAGAACAGATCCTTCCAGCTAGGAGGAACCAGCATGGCACTCATGGGGATAAGCAGGTTTGAACGTTTCTTCCGGGCGGCCGCGAGCCTGGACGTGGACAAGGACGACCTGAGGCGCTACGGTAACTTCGTCAACCGGAAGGTCTACGATCTGCTGCTGATTGGCCAGGCCACGGCGAAGGCCAACAGCCGCGATGTCATAGAACCGTGGGACCTGCCAATCACCAAGGGGCTTCAGGAGAGCGTCCACGGGTTCAAGAGGATGGACGAAGAGGTGGAGCTGCGCCCGATCCTGGAGCAGCTGGCCAACCTGCCCCCGCTGGATTTGGCCTACAGCGAGGAGACGGAGGCGAGGCTACCCGGGATCGTCGGCGGCTTAAGCCTCGGCCTGGCCCGCACCTTCAAGGTCATCGACCCCAAGGTGAAGAACCCGCAGACCGAGCATTGGGAGCGGGTCTTCCAGGTCTTTGATTTGCTGGTGTAGCCTCCCAAGGCTAGTCTACACCATACTCGAACGCGCTCTGGTACTATCCTGGCCCTCCTTTTTGGCCCTCCTTTTTGGCCCTCCTTTTACCGCCGTCGCCCGTTAGAGCTCGTCCTTTATGATCGCGAGAACCTTCCATCAACCGCTTGGTAGCTTACATCGAGAACATGGCGAGGCGTGCCAGCATGCGTGGATAGTAAAAACGCAAGCCTGGAAAGCTGTTTAATGGCAACTTGGTTTCATCGATCGAACGGAGACTCGGGTGAGAGAGACGACGAACGAAGCTGAGCACCGGGGAACGCCGGGCTTCCGGATCATAATGAAGGTCCTCGGGACGATCCATCGGGGACTGTACCGCAAGACCGGTGGTAAGTTGGGCCGAACGTTTTTCGGCTCCCCGATACTGCTGCTGACCACGACCGGGCGCAAAACAGGGCGACATCGAACCTGGCCGCTCACTTACCTGCCCGAAGATGATCGCCTCATCGTCATCGCCTCCAACGGAGGGCAGCCGAACCACCCCGCCTGGTATCTAAACCTTCAAGTGAATCCGCACGTGAGCGTCCAACTTGGGGACCGAACCTGCACGATGATTGCGCAGACGACGGAGGGGGATGAGAGGGCACGGTTGTGGTCGCGTGTCGTCCAAGAGTACCCCGCCTACGAAGGCTACCAGCAGAAGACTGACCGGCAGATCCCGGTAGTAATACTGCGTCCGGAGGCCTCAGCGTCGGGGGAGGATCGCTAAAATGGACGGTGAAGATGGTGCAGGCCGGGCGGCTCTCGCTCGCGCTCGGCCCTCGAGCGGGGGAGGTACGGCGTACTGGACGCTGACATCGCTCTGTTTATCGCAGCTTCGCTGGCGGTTATAGTAGCCCCGGGACCGGACAACATCTACGTCCTGACCCGTGGCATCGCCCAAGGCCGCGAGGTGGCTCTCGCCTCGGCCTGGGGCATGTGTAGCGGGCTGCTCTTTCACACCACCCTCGCCGCCGTCGGGCTCTCGGCGATCCTGGCACGGTCGGCGGTGGCCTTCTCGATGGTCGAGTACGCTGGCGCTGCCTACCTGATCTATCTCGGCGTCAGGGCGCTCTTGAGCAAGCAGGACTTTGCTCCTTCAACAGAAGAGCCGCCTGCGGCAAGACTCAGGAGCTTCTTCTTCCGGGGCCTGACCATGAACCTCCTCAACCCCAAGGTGGCGGTGTTCTTCTTGGCCTTCTTGCCGCAGTTCGCGAGTCCCGCGACAGACGGCGCCGCCTTGCGACTTATGGCCCTCGGGCTGATCTTCGCATTCCTCAGCGTGGTCATCTTCAGCGCCATCGCCCTCTTCTCGGGTATCTTGGGCGATAGGTTGAGCAGTAACCCCCGCTTCGCTGGCGCCCTGCGATGGATGACCGGTTGCGTGCTCGTCGGTCTCGGGGTCCGGCTCGCCCTCTCGGGGCGCCAATAGCTTCCATAGGTCAGTCTGATGCCTCTTCGGGTACCGGCTGCTTCGACTCGTTCCGAGCCCCTTATGCCACACGCGCGGGCTGTTCCACTGGGGCATCCCTTCTCGAGAAGAGGCTAAAGCCCAGCCAGATAAAGGCCGCGTCTATCAGGACACCGGTAAAAGGCAGATGAAGGCCGCCGAGAGGGTCGAGTGTCGCACCGACGATGAGCAGTATGGCGGCTGCGCGAGGATAGACCCGCGCTCGCAGCGAGGCAAGCCCGAACAAAATCCACCCAACAGCGTAGGTGAGGAGCGATGGGAAGAACCCGGGGAAACGGCCACCAAGGTCGAGGAATTCGGGGTTCCCGCGCGCCAGGGCTGGCGCGATGAAGACGTTAGCCCAGAAGAAGCCCGCCAAGAGTACCGTCCCGAGGAAGGCCACCAGGAAGCCCACGAGCCCCAGGGGGCCAGCTGTTTCCAGCTGGCGGGCGTACAGCCCCACCAGCCCGACTAAGAGCAGCGTCAGGGAGAGCAGGTACAGCGCTTGCTGGAAGATGAACGGGACGGTCTGCGCGAGTTCGCTGAAAGATTCGTCGCCGAAACCCGTTAGTAGCTCGAGGAGCTCGGCGATCAACAACCCTACACCGGCCACCATGGCTGCCAGCCCGCTCCAGCGGATGACGCTTGAATACGACATGGTGGTCCTCCTTGTTTGGTCTCTTCCGGATGCTTTGGCTGTTAAGACAAACATACCCGAAGGGGAAGACCGGCACAATAACACGTGATGTACTTTCGCCGAAATTATCGTTACCGGAAACGTTAGGCAGCGTTTGCCTCGCTGTACGCCTGTTGCCTTAGCTAGCCTTCGCAGTGGGAACTCCATAATGTTTCTGTAATCCCCGTGCTGCTATAGTGCACCAGAGCAGCTTTATCGATACTGAAAGGAGTTCTAGAGATGGCGGAAGAGGCGGGGGAGAGGCCAGACAAAGAGTGGCGGGGTAGCCCGTTGCAGATGTGGAGCGGGTTGGACCCATACGGGATAAAGGAGATCGTCCTCGAGTTCGATACAGGCGACGAAGAGGTCTTGAAGCCTCGCACGCGCGACGAGTTCCACTCTTACGAGCTGCACCAGGCGGCCACGTATCTTGACTCGCTCTCGAACCAGCTGCACACTCACCGCAAGTAGAAGGGGAGGTAGTACATGCACGGCATCATACGGGCTCGAAGCTTCGACCAAGACAGCAGCGAGACGAGCTACATCGATATCAATCAGGTGGTGGTTCGCTACTCCGATGGCCGGACGCTGACCTTCGTGCCTGAGGCCGGGCGAGAGAACTTCAGCGAAGACGACATGCGCGAGCTCGTCAAAGTCCTCGAGCGGGCCTACTCGGCTGCCGAATGGGCGGAGGCCGGTAACGCGGCGGATGCGGACGGCTAGACCCGCTGAAACCTACCGGCCCGGGGCGTCCTCGTCGGTGTAGCGGTCGTAGCGGTCGTAATAATCTTCGTCGAACGAGATCTTTTCCCCGGCGAGCTCGCGGCGCCTGAGATCCCAGAGCACGTTCAGGTCGTGCTCGATCTGTTCGAGCCTCGCGTGGTCCTCGTCGCTCGCGTGGTGCATACCCTCGCGGGCCACGAGCCGCTCCCGCTCCCGGGAGAGTTCCTGAATCTTCTGCATCACGCTCTGAGCCACCGTCCTCTACCTCTCGTCTCGACCACGACTACAGTACCCATACTATAGCGGAAAGCGTGTTCGGGACCGCTGTTGCACGGGCATGCGTACTCTACAATTGGGGGATGACAGGAGACAGAGTTTGCTAAAGAAGATCTATCATCTGGGCTACGCGGTCGAGGACATCGGCGCGGCTGCTCACTTCTACAGAGAGCACTTCGGCGCGCGGGTTGGCGAGCCGGAGGAGGTCGAAGAGCAGGGCATAATCGCCACCATGTTCGAGGTGGGGGAGTCCATGATCGAACTAGTCCAACCCACCCGCCCCAACTCGCCCGTGGGCAAGTTCCTCGCCAACAGAGGCGAAGGCTTTCACCACGTCGCTTACCAGGTCGACGACCTCGAAGCGGCTCTAAAGGAGCTGGGGGAGAAGGGTGTCGAGCTGATAGACGAAAAGCCACGCATCGGAGCAGGCGGTATCCGGATGGCGTTCTTGCATCCCAAAGGCACATTAGGCGTCCTTACCGAGCTCGTCGAGCTGCCCGAGAAGGACGAAAGTTAGGAGAACTACCACGATGGACGTCGAGAAGCGGAGCGAGGAGCGCCGGACGGAGTCCGGAATCGAGGTAAAGTCCCTCTACAGGCCAGAGGACCTGGGAGACGGCTTCGACTACGTCGAGAAGCTTGGCGACCCGGGCGAGTACCCGTACACGCGTGGCGTCTACCCAACGATGTACCGCGGCCGGCCCTGGACCATGCGCCAGTACGCGGGCTTCGGCACCGCCAAAGAGACAAATGCCCGTTTCAAGTATCTCATCGAGGCCGGCCAGACCGGGCTCTCCGTTGCCTTTGACCTGCCCACCCAGATGGGCCGCGACTCCGACCATCCACTGGCTCTGGGGGAGGTCGGCAAGGTCGGGGTCGCCATAGATTCCCTCCTCGACATGCGCAACCTCTTCGATGGCATCCCCTTAAAAGACGTCTCGACCTCCATGACCATCAACGCGACCGCGTCAATCCTCCTGCTCCTCTACTCCCTCGTCGCCGAAGAGCAGGGGGCCGAGGCGCAAGATGTTACCGGAACTACGCAGAACGACATTCTCAAAGAGTATCTCGCGCGCGGGACCTACATCTACCCGCCGCAGCCGTCCATGAGGATCACGACCGACATGTTCGCCTACTGTGCCCGCGAGCTACCACGTTGGAACACGATCTCCATCTCTGGCTATCACATCCGCGAGGCGGGATCTACGGCGGTGCAGGAGCTGGCCTTCACCCTCTCCAACGCCATCGCCTATGTCGAGGCGGCTATAGAGGTGGGCCTGGAGGTCGACGAGTTTGCCCCGAGGCTCTCGTTCTTCTTCAACGCCCACAACGATCTCTTCCAGGAGGTCGCCAAGTACCGGGCGGCGCGCAGGATGTGGGCCAAGATCATGAAGGAACGTTTCGGCGCCACGGACGAGAGGAGCCTCAAGCTCCGCTTCCACACCCAGACCGCCGGTTCTTCACTGACCGCTCAACAGGCCGAGAACAACATCGTCCGCACCACCGTCCAGGCGCTTTCGGCGATCCTCGGCGGTACGCAGAGCCTTCACACCAACGCCTTCGACGAGGCATTAGCCCTGCCGACGGAGAAGAGTGCCAAAATAGCATTACGAACTCAGCAGATCCTGGCGAACGAGGCCGGTCTGACCGATACCGCAGATCCGCTGGCCGGCTCCTACTTCGTCGAGTCCCTCACCGACGCCGTCGAGGAAGAGGCGTGGGAGTACGTAAAGCGGATTGACGAGATGGGTGGCTCTGTCAAGGCAATAGAGCAGCGGTACATGCAGCGTGAGATCGAGGAAGCTGCCTACCGCTACCAGCGCGAGGTCGAGAAGGAGGAGCGCATCATCGTCGGCGTCAACCGCTACGCCGCGGATGAAGATCCCGACATGGAACTCCACTCTGTAGATGAGTTCATTCGCGACCGTCAGATCGAGCGCCTCAACGAACTAAAGGACAGCCGCGACAATGCCGCTGTCGAGAGGGCCCTCGCAGACCTCAAAAATACCGCCGAGGGCACGGACAACTTGCTCTACCCGATGAAGGAAGCACTCGGGAACCTGGCTACCCTCGGCGAGGTCTCCGACACTCTGCGCGATGTCTTCGGCCAGTACCGGCCCTAATTCCCTGCGAGCATAGGCCCGTGTGGCATATAGTACATCCGGTGCGCTGCTTACAAGGACCCCAAGAATTCTAGTTCGAATCATTCAGGTTAGGAAACCGCGGAGGCCGGAAAACCTTATGGTAACATTGGCACGAAAAGATGAGAGATTGCGGCTTTGATCCAGGTTTTTGTAACACATCGGGCGGTAGTGCCAGAGGAGGTTGGTAAGCGTGGTCGAGTGGCTTCGTAGACGTGTCAACAAAACTGAATCGTCAAGGGATAAACCGGAGCGCAAGACTGAGTCCGGGACGGCGAGCTCGAAGGAAGAGCCTGGGACGCTCGAG
>JAWWQA010000025.1:0-3195 GCA_033854695.1 Rubrobacteraceae bacterium | reverse complement strand
TTGTCAGGACACCTTTCCTCCTCGAAGGGCTGGTGCAGGGCCTGATCGGAGCCGCTCTCGCCGCGCTCGTGGTGGTATGGATGAACGCCGCATTTGTGGGTTGGGCGCACGAAAACCTACCCTTCTTCCCCATCTCCTCAAACGCTGTCAATACCCTGCTCGTGCTGCTGGTTCTCCTCACAGTAGGCGTCGCTATCGGCATCGCCGGCAGCTTCTTCTCGGTGAGGCGCTTTTTGAACGTCTAGACGTTCAAAAAGCGCCAGCTATCAGCTTGTCAGCTATCAGCTGTCAGCAAGGACGGTGGGATTCGCAGCCGCGTAGCGCCGTCGAATTTGTGCGGTAACCGTAGCAGAGGGTGCATTCCTGTCGATTACCGGCTGGAGGATCGCTCGACAAAAGCGCAAACAAGCTGATGGCTGACAAGCTGATAGCTTGGCGGAGCCGTAAGGCGAAGCCGCGTGATAGACTCAGAAGGTGTTTGACCTAAGGATTCGACCTTCTCTCTCGCCGTGATCCTACCGGCTCAGCTGGTTCGTCGGGGGAAGTACTCGGTAGCAGATCCCCTGTTCGTAGAGGAGCGGCGTCCGGTCCTGGTGGCCCGTAAGCTGCGCCATGGTGCCGAGGCTGGAGACATTGTGCTCGTCCGCGTCCGCGAGAAGGGGCGTTCTCTGCGCGGCGAGGTAATAAAGGTCCTCGGCTCCCCGGACGACCCGCGCAACGTTTACGAGGCACTGTTCGCCTCGATAGGAACCTCTCGGGGATTCTCTAATAGGGTCGAGGAGGAGGCCATCGTCGCAGCTCGCAGAGGCCGCAGCGAGCGTGAGGATCTCCGAGATCTCGCAACCGTCACCATCGACGGCGTGGACGCCAAGGATTTCGACGATGCGATCTCGGTCGAGCGCGCGAACGGGGGCTACCGCCTCTGGGTCCACATAGCGGACGTGACCCACTACGTGCGGCCGGAGAGCCCTTTGGACAGGGAGGCTCGCAGGCGCGGAAACTCGGTCTACCTGCCAGGGACTGTGGCCCCGATGCTCCCCGCCGAGCTCTCCGAGGACGTGTGCTCTCTGAGGCCGGGTGAGGAGAAGGCGACGGTTACGGTGGAGATGGAGGTCGCCCCGTCCGGCGAGGTGAAGAGCAGCCGGGCCTATCGCAGCCTCACCATAAGCGACGCCCGTTTGACTTACGAGGGCGTGGACGCCTTTTTGCGCGATGAGGGAGAGATCCGGCAGCCCAGGCTGGTGCGGGCGGCGTACGAGCTGTCACGGAGGCTGAAGACGCGGGCCGCGGTGCGCGGCAAGCTGGAGCTCGGGGGGCGGGAACCGGAGTACGAGATAGACGAGCGTGGGGTGCCCGTTGGAGCTAAGGTGCGCCGCTCGACGCCCGCGCGAGAGCTGATCGAAGAGCTCATGGTCCTCACGAACGAGGCCGTCGCTGGGATGCTGCGGGGGAAGCCGGGTGCGATATACCGGGTGCACGAGAGACCAGACGCGGAGGACATGAAGATCCTTGGCGAGAGGCTTACCGCCGTGGGGATACAGGTCGAGCCGACGCCGGAGAATCTCAGCACGATCTCCCAGAAGGCCAAGTCGGATGCGATCAACTACCTGATCCTTCGCTCCTTGCCACGGGCGTCCTACTCGCCGGCGAACCTTGGACACTACGGGCTGGCGCTGAAGAACTACACTCACTTTACCTCTCCGATCCGGCGCTACTCTGACGTCCTGGTCCACCGCGCCCTCCTGAGTGACGAGGCGCCGGAGGATCTGACCGCCGTCGCCGGACACATCTCGGAGCGTGAGTGGCAGAGCACGCTCTGCGAACGTACCGCCGACGAGTACACTTTGATGTGGCTCATGCGGGACCGCGTCGGCGACACTCTGGAGGGCGTGGTCGTGAGCACCACCACCTTCGGGCTCTTCGTCGAGCTCGAGACGGGGGCGACGGGCCTCGTGCACGTCAGCAAGCTCCCCGGCTGGTGGGAGCTGGAGCCTAACGGCGTCGTCATCTCGAACGAGGCCATCGGCTCCTCCTACCGGGTAGGCGATCGGGTGCTCGTCGAGCTTCTGGATGTTCTGCCGCTGATGCAGCGGGCAGAGTTGAGGGTGGTGAAGCGATTGTGAATGGTAGAGTCTTCGCGCAGAACAAAAAGGCGTTGCACGACTTCGACATCGAGGAGACCTACGAGGCCGGTATCCAGCTGACCGGTCCCGAGGTTAAGTCCATCCGAGCCGGACGGGCTAACCTCAAGGAGAGCTACGCCCGAGTACGGGACGGGGAGGTCTTCCTCATCGGCGCCCACATCTCCCCGTACGAGAACGCCACCCACCGCGAGCAGCTCCCGACCCGCGACCGCAAGCTCCTGTTGCACCGCAAGGAGATCGACCGTCTTACCGGCAAGGCCCAGGAGGAAGGCAAGACGCTCATCCCCTTGAGGCTCTACCCCAAGAACGGCAACATAAAGCTCCAGATCGCCGTCGCCAGCCGCAAAAAGCAGTACGACAAACGCCGCGAGATCGCCAAAAAGACGGCAGAACGCGAGATCGAACGCGCCATGAAACAGCGCCTCAGAGGCTAGCCGCATCCTTGAACTGGCCCGGAGCGTGGTATAATACTCCCTGTACACGGGGGCGTACCGGCTTCGACGTGAGCGGTCTGCGTCCAGTGAGACGAGCCGAGTTTGCTGGAGACTCGTTAAACGCCGGCAGCAAAAAATACACGCCGACAATGAATTGGCTCTAGCCGCTTAAAGAAAAGTGGCTCATCGGTCCGGGTAGCCTACGACCCGGGTACTGGTGTCATTTTAGTAGGCTTACCTTACGGGTCCTGGCCCGGGGCTCGTAGGGGACACTTAAAGGGCTAGCCCTCCTGCGGTGCCCCGGTCCGCAGGTCAGGGCGAAACGAAACCGGGAGCGACGCTCGTACAATCTCACGGACGGCGCGTTCGCGGACGCGGGTTCGATTCCCGCCGCCTCCACTGATCACGGCCCGCCGAAGACGGCGGGCCGTTCGCGTTCTCTCTATTGTGCAAGGTGCCTCTGCACGTGCATAATGCCGGTCGCACGCTCCATAAGACCCGTAAGGTTACTCAGGGGTTAGTGGCGAGAAGGGGGTTGTCTGTTGTACTGTCCGAACTGTGGTGCCCAGAACGAGGACGACGCGCCACGCTGCACGAACTGCGGCTACATTTTGCAG
>JAWWQA010000024.1:0-7237 GCA_033854695.1 Rubrobacteraceae bacterium | reverse complement strand
CACCTTGCAGGTGATGAACTCCTCGATGTCCGGGTGATCGACCCGCAAGATCCCCATGTTCGCCCCGCGCCGGGTGCCTCCCTGTTTGATCTTATCGGTCGAGGCGTCATAGATGGCCATGAACGAGACCGGCCCCGAAGAGACGCCCATCGTGCTCTTCACGAGGTCGTTCTTCGGCCGCAGACGCGAGAACCCGAAACCAGTCCCGCCACCGCTCTTATGGATAACGGCCTGGTGCTTCAAGGTGTCGTAGATACCGTCTATGGAGTCTTCGACCGGCAAGACGAAGCACGCCGAGAGCTGCTGCAGCTCCCGCCCGGCGTTCATAAGGGTGGGCGAGTTGGGCATAAACCTTCGGTTGAGCATGAGCTGGAGGAACTTCTCCTTCGACTCCTCGTAGAGCCTTTGCGCCTCCTCCCCCTCCTTGAAGCGGAACTCGCCCTCGGCGATGTTCGTCGCCACGCGGCGGAACATTTCGATGGGCTCCTCTATCGGCTCGCCACGCTCGTCCTTCTTCAGGTAGCGCTTCTTGAGAACCGCGATCGCGTTCTCCGAGAGCTCCGCGGTGGTGTACTTGTCTCGCCCGATCTCCATGCCTCGAGTAGTCCTCCCCTAGTCTCCCATTCCCATTATTCTACCGGCCAAATACCTGATACCAACCAGATATTTCTGCCCCGATCAGTTACCCGCTGGCGCCTGCCCCCTTATTAAGGGGCTTCGTTACCTGCCCGAGCCCGCGAGCCTCACCAACTCCGAGCGGAACTGATCCACATCCGTGTACTGCCGGTATACCGAGGCGAACCTCAGATACGCCACCATGTCCAGCTTCCTCAAGCGCAACAGCGCCATGTCCCCCAGGCGCCGCGAGGTGACTTCGTGCCGCCTCCGCTCGCGGAGCTCGGCTTCGATCTCGTCCACCATGAACTCGATCTCCTCCTCCGGAACCTTCCGCTTGGCGCACGCCTTCGCTAACCCCGTGTGTAGCTTGGCTCGGTCGAAAGCCTCCCGCGTGCCGTCTCGCTTCAAAACCATGAGCCGTAAAGGTTCCCGCCGCTCATAAGTAGTGAAGCGCTTCCCGCACGAAAGACACTCCCGCCGCCGCCGAATGGCGTCCTTGCCCTCAGAAAGGCGGCTGTCGATTACCCTCGTATCCTCGAAATCACAGTAGGGACACTGCACTTCGTAACCCCCGTTGCCTCAACACCACATCTGGTACCACAGAAAACTAACACACCACATTTTCTAATCGCAATACCAGCTACATTAACCTTAACATTAGGTTAACATAACCCTAACACCCCGAGAGGCCCATTTTTATGCGGAATTCGCCCCATTACCCTTCTCAGAAAATTTTTCAAAAATTTTTTCACAAAAGCCGTTTTTCAGCGAATTCGCAGCAAATTGCGTACCTTTACCTTCAGGTCTAGTCGTAACCTTCACCTCTCACTCAATGCTATGTATGGTATGCCTTTTTATCTATACTTGAAGTTGAAGTTTACCGTGTAGCGGCTCTTCAGGGCTCGTATGGGAAGCTGGGAGGGTCTTGTTGCTTGCCGCGGCGCTGCTTAAAGAAGGCGCGAAGGAGGGCAGCCGAATCGTCTTGCAGGATTCCGGGGGTACAGGGGTAAGTATGGTTCAGCCGGGAGTCGGCGGGGAGGTTGTAGAGGGTGCCGGCGGCGCCGGCTTTGGGATCCGGGGCAGCGTATACGAGGCGGCTTATGCGGGCGGCGTGGAGGGCGCCGGCGCACATGGGGCAGGGTTCGAGGGTGACGTAGAGGGTGCAGCCGGTGAGGCGCCAGGTTCCTAGTTCTTGGGCAGCGCGGCGGAGGGCGAGGAGCTCGGCGTGGGCGGTAGGATCCTTTGTTGCCTCGCGTTCGTTGTGTGCCGCTGCCAGGATCTCCTCCCCCCTAGCGACCACGGCGCCTACGGGAACCTCGCCTTGTTCGGCGGCCCGTGCAGCTTCTTCGAGGGCGCAGCGCATCATCGTGAGGTCTCTCGCGGCTTCGGGGTTCGGCTCGTCCGGGCGCGCCTCTCTGGGCTCGTCGTCGTGCTCGCCGCCGGATTTGAGTCTTTCGGGCACTGTGTGCACCTCACGCTCCCCTGGTCGTCAGCCTGCGGACGCGCAACATTTCATTTCCGCCCTTCTGGAACTCGTAGGGTACCCGCTTTACCTGCGCCTCGTATCCCTGCTTTTCCAACTCATTTACAACCGGTTTGAGATGCGGGTACGGCTCTCCGATGCTCCCGCCTCGATGTACCGAGCTGGTTAGCAAGGGAAAGATGCGCACCTCTTCGGCCACCCGGCACATCTCCAGGATAGAGACCAGATGGAAATTTTCTGAGAGTTGCTCGGAGTAGGTGAACAGAAAGTGGGAGCACAGGGCCAGGTCGAACCGGTCCGTCCCGAACGGCAGCACGGGCAGCTCCTCCGCCACGTAGCGCCCCTCCCGAAAGCCTCGTGGGAAGTCCTCGAGGAACCGGCGCATGGCCGACATCCTGATCTCCCCCAGCCGCTCAGGCGATTCGATCTTCCTCCAAACGAAACCCTTCAGGTTGGCCCGGACGCCGCTCATAATCTCTCGATAGGTCTCCTCGACGCGCCTGGCTATGTCCTCGGCCGAGAAACGGTAGATGGGGTCGCAGGAGAGGACTTCGTGTCCTTGGCGGCTCATTTCGGCGTTAAAGCTGGCAGGTCCGCCGGCGCAGTCGAGGATCCTCCTGAATGGGTCCTGGGGCGTCAGGTCAAACATCCCCACGTACTCGGCCTTCGAGCGCCCCCAGGGGACGACGTTCTCCAGCCTCAATCTCCTCCCCTCAGGTTCACCCTTTGTTGGCGTGCCACAGCATCCATCCCCTCGCGTTGTGTTAACTGGCAAACGGGCTCAAGAATAAGTTTCTCACAACTCCTTGTGTATACGTTCTCTTTGCACTTCATCCTTTCGTTGGGGGACAAGCTCCCTCTCGATGCGCTGTCGGATCTCATCCCGCACGGAACGGAACGTCTTCAGGCGTTCCTCCCCTGCGCCGGTGGCTTTTGAAGGGTCTTCGAAGGACCAGTGCAGGCGACGTTCGGCTCCGGGAAAGACCGGGCAGGCTTCGTTGGCGGCGTCGCAGACGGTTATCACGTATTCGAAGGACTCCTGCAGGTAGCGTTCGAGTGTTTTCGACTCCTGCTCTGAGATATCCACCCCGAGCTCGGCCATCGCCGCGATCGCCTCCGGCCTTACGAACGTTGCCTCCGTCCCCGCGCTATGGACCTCGAACCGGTCCCCGGCGAGATGCCGCAGCAGTCCCTCGGCCATCTGCGAACGCGCCGAATTGTGCGTGCACAGGAAGAGCACCTTCGAAGCGGCTTCTGACTTCGTCACCGTTCCGACTCCTGGAGTATAGGGACACCCAGTCGATCCGCTGCCTCCGCGACGAGCTGCCGGGCGGTCTCTCCTTCGAGGGAGTAGAAACTCCACTTTCCGCGCCGCTCCTCCCGCACCAGCCCGGCCTCTTTGAGCTTGCCGAGATGGTAAGAGACCTTCGACTGCCCCATCTGATAGTAGTCCATGAACTCACAGACGCAGATCCCTGGAGAGTCTTCTTCGTTCTCCACCGGAGCGCCCAGATCCGGCAAGTCGCAGCACCTCCGACCCTCGCTCGTCACTGCGGCCATCAGCCCGAGCATCTGCACACGGATGGGGTCCGAGAGCGCCCTCCCCAGGGCGACGAGCCGGGTGACTGGTTCTTCCTCTTCAGTCCTGTAAGTCTCAGCCGCGCGAATAGCGTTCCCTGCGACCACCTCTAACTCTCGTCGCACTATGTCTCCCATCTCCCGCTATTCCGGCTTCCTTGCCCGAACGAAGGCGCTGGCGACGGGCACTTGCCGCAGCGCTTCAACGTCCTCCGGACCGCCCAGCCCGTCCATCAACTCTGGTGAGTACGTGTGGGTGATCTCGACAGAGACGTCTTCGAACCCGGCGGACGAGAGCAGCTCCTCGTACTCGGACTTCTCCAAAGCGCCGGAGATACATCCTGACCAGAGCTCGACGCTGCGCACTACCTCCGCCGGGATCCTGCCCTTCTCCCCCAGAAAGACGACATCGGAGACGGCAAACCGCCCTCCCGGCTTCAGCACACGAAACGCCTCGCCTATGACCCTCTCCTTCTGCGTGGAGAGGTTGATAACGCAGTTGCTGATCACGACATCCACATGCCCCTCAGGAAGCGGAACGTCCTCTATCTCTCCTTTGAGAAACTCGACGTTCTCTACTCCGGCCTTCTCCTGATTCTCTCTCGCCAGAGACAGCATCTCGTCGGTCATGTCCAACCCGTACGCCTTCCCACCAGGGGCCACCCGTCTTGCCGAGAGCAGCACGTCTATACCGCCACCGCTGCCGAGGTCCAGCACAACCTCCCCCGGCAACAGCGCTGCGAGCGCCACCGGGTTTCCGCAACCCAGAGAAGCATCGGAGGCAAGCTGGGGCAGCTCGCGTTTCTCGCCCTCCGAGTAGCCGCCTCCAGTCATATCCACCTCCAGCGTCCGCGTGCTGGAGCCGCCGCAGGATGCAGGCCCACAACACGACCCGCCGCTCTCGGTTCCTTCCTGTATGGCCCGAGCCACCCCGGCGTACCGCTCCCTGACCTTCTCCCTTAGGTCCTCACCCATCAACTTCCTCCTTCTCTCGAAGCTTGAAAGCTTCACATCAATTTTGTTTGATTTGAGTATAGATCCAACAATATTGATCTGTCAAGTCTGGAGTGAGTGTTTCTATGTGGAGTCTGGAAAAGCGACACAACGAACGGCCCGCCGGACACCACACTCAGAGGGAACCACGGCGGGCGCGTAGGCTGCCATCATCTACCCGATCTGTCCAACCCTCGGAGAAGTGGCAGGACTATGGGAGGAATCTCCGCCCTTTGCTTGAACTACTTCGCGGTCGGGCTACTCTGCTCGATGCCGCCGCTCACCCCGGCCCATTGCCGCGCCGGAAGCCCCCAGAGCGCGATAAAGCCGGCGGCCGCAGCTTCGTCGAAGGTACTATTCGGGTCGTAGGTGGCGAGCTCCTTACTGTAGAGAGCCTTCGGAGCGGTGCGCCCGGCTACGGTACACGAGCCCTTGTACAGTTTGAGCCGTACCGAGCCGGTTACCGTCTTCTGGGTCTCTGTGATAAAGGCGTCGAGGGCGCGTTTGAGAGGCGTGAACCAGAGGCCGTCGTAGGTGAGCTCGGCGTAGCGCTGCTCGACTGTAGCCTTGAAGCGGAGCACGTCTTTGGTAAGAGTCATCGTTTCGAGCTCTTTGTGAGCCTGTATTATCGTCAGGGCGGCGGGGCACTCGTAGATTTCACGACTCTTAATGCCAACTAGCCTGTCTTCGATCATGTCCACCCGCCCCACCCCGTGCGCCCCAGCGACACTATTGAGCTGTGCGATGAGATCCACGAGCGGCAGCTCCTCACCGTTCAGGCTCACCGGCAACCCCTCCTCGAAGCCTATGGTGACGTACTCGGGCTTACCCGGCGCCTCCTCGAGGGCGGTGGTGAGGGCAAAGACATCCTCGGTTGGCTCGTGGTCGGGGTCTTCCAGGGGTCCGGCCTCTATGGAACGTCCGAAGAGGTTTTCGTCCACGCTGTATGGAGACTTCTTGGTGACGGGAACGGGGATACCGTGCTCCTCGGCGTAAGCTATCTCCTCGGGGCGGCTCATATTCCAGTCGCGCACCGGCGCAACGACCGTAAGATCCGGTGCTATCGAAGCCGTGGTGACGTCGAAGCGGACCTGATCGTTGCCCTTGCCTGTGGATCCATGCGCGATGTGGGTCGCCCCGACCTCGCGCGCGACCTCGACGAGCTTCTTTGCGATAAGGGGACGCCCGAGCGCTGTAAACAGCGGGTACTTACCACCGTAGAGCGCGTTTGCCTTTATGGCGGGTGTGACATACTCCTCAGCGAACTCGGCCTTCGCATCCTGAACAAACGCATCGGCGGCGCCGATCTTCAGGGCCTTGGCCTTGACATCTTCCCCAGGTTCGCCCTGGCCAAGGTCCAGGTACAGGGCATACGGCTCGGCGCCCTGCTGCTCGAACCACTTCAGGCATACCGAGGTGTCGAGCCCCCCCGAGTAGGCGAGCACTACCTTTTTTCCTTCTAACATCTTTCCTCCCACAGTTCAGAGATTGGATCGCTACTCCGAGAGATCTACCTTCATGGTCCAGGAGCCCTCGACAGGGAAGAGCTTGACGAAGCCGTTTCGCTCGTAGAGCTCGGCGGCCGGGTTATCACGCTCGACGCTCAGGCTCAACGCGCTGAACCCCTGCAACCTGGCCGTATCCAGGAGGGCGCACAGCAATGCTCCTCCCACGCCGATTCCACGGCGGTCAGGTACGATGGCGATGGCGACCTCGGGTGTCGAAGCGTCAACGAAGCCGTAACCGGGATCTTGTGTGCTCATCAGACGATACCAGGCGGCCCCGATCCTCCGGCCATCGGTTTGGTCAATGGCCACGACTGCAGCATCTCCCGCTCGTCCCCAACCTTCAACGTAGTGGGAGATCGAGGGATCGGACAATACCTCCTCTCTCGGCGGCTTTGCACCCGAGCCTTCTGGATGCCATTCGGCAGCTTCGTAGATCATGTCCCAAAGAAACTCTACGTCCTCCGGCTCGCCCGGCCGCACCGAATAGAGCGTTCTAACGGCCACGGCGCAAGGTTACTCGACGTTGCCCGCCGGCCGGGTCCTGGCCCGGCAGACATCGGCGATCATGCCCGCAACCTCGACTGCAGAAGGGTTGTCCGGCGCCACAGCCAGCACGGTGTCTTGACCAGCGATGGTACCGATTATCTTCAGGCCCTTGACCCTATCGAGGACGTTGGCGACCGCCCCCGCGGTACCGTCACGTGTGTGGATGACGATGGTGTGCTGCGCAGGGATGACATCGAGGACGAAGCCCGGCAAGACCTCTATACCAGCGGAGCCGGGTTCATGCGGCAGCGCGAGATAGCGGTGGCCTACCTTGAGCACACCTAGCTCGGCGAGATCCCGGCTCACGGTCGCCTGGGCAACCTCTACCCCGATCTCCGAGAGGGCTGCGACCACGTCCTGCTGGGTCCCAAGAGACTGCTCGGAGATAACCCTGAGTATGAGATCCTGGCGCGTCCCCTTGTCCATGTGCGAAAGCGTCTTCCCCATTCTTTGCCTCCTACTTCAGATGCTCGAGACCAGCATCCTCCGGGTAGCCTAGAGCCAGATTCAT
>JAWWQA010000023.1:0-2530 GCA_033854695.1 Rubrobacteraceae bacterium | reverse complement strand
CGAAGGGCTCCCCACTGCGGGCGTGGGCTTGAATCCGCTCAGCCCCTATGTTGGACGTCATGATGATGACCGTGTTCTTGAAGTCCACGGTGCGCCCCTGCGCGTCGGTGAGGCGCCCCTCATCCAGAATCTGCAGCAGTATGTTGAACACGTCAGGGTGAGCCTTCTCGATTTCGTCCAGCAACAAGACCGAGTACGGACGGCGCCGCACGGCCTCGGTAAGCTGGCCGGCCTCCTCGTAGCCCACGTAGCCCGGAGGGGCGCCGACGAGCCGCGAGACGGTGTGCCGCTCCTGGAACTCACTCATGTCTATGCGCACCATCGCCGCCTCGTCCCCGAAGAGCGCCTCGGCCAGCGTGCGCGCGAGCTCCGTCTTTCCGACGCCTGTGGGTCCGAGGAAGAGGAAGCTGCCTACCGGGCGGTCGGGGTCGCCGAGGCCGGCCCTGGCACGTCTTATAGCTTCGGCGACCGCCTCGACAGCCTCGTCTTGGCCTACGACGCGTTCGTGGAGCACCTCCTCGAGACGCATGAGACGCTCTCGCTCCTCCTCTGTGAGCTGAGAGACGGGGATGCCAGTAGCCCTGGAGACGACCTCCGCTATATCCTCTGCCGTCACCTCGGCCACAGGTCGGCGCCCCTGGCGGGCTTCCTCGAGCTCGCTCCGATACGCCTCTATGCGGTCCCTGTACTCCTGGGCCTTCTCGAAGTCCTCGGCAGCGACAGCCTGATCCTTCTCTCGCTGCAGGCGCCTCGCCTCGTCCTCTAGTGCCCTGGTGTCTTGGGGCTTGGTCCTGGAGCGCAACCTCACCCTGGCGGCCGCCTGGTCCATCAGGTCTATGGCCTTGTCCGGCAGGAAGCGGTCGGTGATGTAACGGTCCGAAAGCTCGGCCGCTGCGATGATAGCTTCCTCCGTTATCTTCACTCGGTGATGCGCCTCGTAGCGGTCCTTGAGTCCGCGAAGGATGTCTATAGTGTCGTCTACGGTGGGTTCCTTAACCAGCACGGGCTGGAAGCGACGCTCGAGGGCGGCGTCCTTCTCTATGTTCTTGCGGTACTCATCGATGGTGGTGGCCCCTATACAGTGCAGCTCGCCGCGGGCGAGGGCGGGCTTGAGCATGTTGGAGGCGTCCAACGCCCCCTCCGCCGCACCGGCCCCTACAACCGTATGCAGCTCGTCGATGAAGATGATCAGGTCCTCGGAAGCCTCCCGGATCTCGTCTATGACCTTCTTGAGGCGCTCCTCGAACTCGCCCCGGTACTTGGTCCCGGCCACCATGCCTGCGAGGTCCAGTGCAAGTACCCTCTTGCCGGTCAGGGTCTCGGGCACCTCGTCGTTGACGATGCGCTGGGCGATACCCTCGACGATGGTGGTCTTGCCCACACCGGGATCGCCTATCAGAACCGGGTTGTTCTTGGTGCGCCTGCTGAGGACCTCGATCGTGGTCTCGACCTCTTCACCGCGCCCGATGACCGGGTCGAGCTTGCCTTCCCGCGCCATCCGGGTGAGGTCCCGGCTAAACTCGTCTAGCGTTGGGGTGGAGCTCGCCGGTTCCCGCGCGCTTCCGCCGGCGTCTACACCACGCATGACCGCCCCGCGTAGCCTGGTGTGCGAGATCCCGAAACGCGAGAGGAGCCGCCCGGCGTCGGATTCTTCGTCTCTCGCCAGAGCGAGCAAAACGTGCTCGGGACCGATGTACGAGGAACCGAGAGCCTGGGACTCGTCGTAGGCGGCGAGCAGCGCCCGCTTGGCATCCGGGGCGAGCGAGGGGGCGACATCCGTGCGCCCGCCCTTCTGGGCCTCTTCCTCCAGCTGGGCCCGGATCTCGTCGGGGTTGGCGCCGGCCCCCTCGAGCACGCGCCGTACCACGTTGTCCTCCAGCGCAGCATAGAGGAGGTGTTCGCTCGTCAGGTCGAGGCTGCCCCACTCGAGGGCCTGCTGAGCCGCCCGCTGCAACAGGTCGCTCGTAGAGTCGCTAAAGAGCTGGGTTATGTCCACCTGCTCTGTCTGCCTCCGGGGCGCCGCCGTACCCCCGCGGGCCTCTCGGGGCTCGTCGTCGAAGAACCTGCCGAAGAAGTCGTCGAAGAGGCTGCCACCGCCTCCCAGCGGGGATCCTCCGAAGAGTGAGCGCTCGGCCCTGGCCTCCTCCGCATGGATTTCGCACAGGTGCAAGATCCTCGGGGGCTCCCCGGGGACTATCCGTCTTACCGTGACGACCGCTGGCCTGATGCCGCAAACGTCGCACATCCTCGTCGTGGCCATTTTCTTTCGCCTCCTCCTTATTAGGGTTTACCTGTCACCCCTGCCACGCGGCAGGGTTTGTAGCCGGTGCTCGATGACGATCTACCTTTGGCAACCTCCTCTCGGGTCGGCGCCCCGTATGGGAAAGGGAAGAAGTGTAAAGCGTGAACGGGTGCGCCGACCCGAGAGGAGGGCGGAGCGAGAAGCCCCGCCCTCCTCCCTTTCTTTCCGGCTCGGCCCCCGAAGCCTCCTCCTAACTGCTGGAGCCCTCATCACCGGAGCAGCTACCCT
>JAWWQA010000022.1:0-10632 GCA_033854695.1 Rubrobacteraceae bacterium | reverse complement strand
GATCGAAGACCTCGGCGAGTGGTGGTATGGAGAGACGAGCCTGCCTTTGCCGCTGGGCGGCAACGTCGTCCGCCGCGACCTTGGTGAGAAGACCATCCAGGAGGTGGCGCGCCTGATCAAAGCGAGCATCCAGTACTCCCTCGACCACCGCGAGGAGGCCCTCGCCTACGCTCTTGGCTATGCCCGAGACCTGCCGCCGGAGTTGGCGGACAGATTCGTATCCATGTACGTGAACGAATGGACCCTCGATTACGGCGAGACCGGCCGGAGGGCCGTGCGGATGCTGCTCTCACGGGGTTACGAGGCGGGCATCATACCTTATAAGGTGGAGGTAGAGTTCGTGGGGTAGGGTATGTTGTAGATTACGCCGACGTAGGTGCCTTTGGGTTAAACTGCTCGAAGCTCAGTGGAAAAACTGTTCGAAACGAGCAAGAAGGCGTCAAAGAGGTCTCCGGGGCCCAAGAAGAAGGCGTCCACGAAGCCCCTGAGCTGGGCTTTGCGCTTACTGCGGTTCGTCTTCAACCTCGTACTCCTCATCGTCGTCGGAGTATTCGCCGTCGCTTCGGGTCTTTACCTTTATGTAATCTACGTCTACGGCGACCAGCTTGATAGCAGGTACCCGGATCTTACCCAGAACTCCTTCGTCTACGATGTGAACGGAGACCAGATTAGCGAGTTCAAGGCGGATGAGAACCGCAGGACTATTGGTGCGAGCGAACTCGGCAAGTATCTCCCGCAGGCAGTCGTCGCCGTAGAGGACAAGCGGTTCTACGAGCACTACGGCGTCGACTTCGCCGGCATATCACGAGCAGCGTGGGCGGATCTGCGGACACTCGCCGTCAGCCAGGGCGGCTCGACCATAACGGAGCAGCTCACGAAGAACCTCTACATCTCCGAGGAGCGGCGCGGCAACATCTCGCCCTGGCGTAGGGCAGAGCAGGCCGCGCTCTCCCTGGCCTACGAGCGGCGCCACACCAAGGAGGAGATCCTCACCGCCTATCTCAACACTGTGTACTACGGCGACGGCGCCTACGGCGCCGAGGAGGCCGCCGAGACCTACTTCGGCAAGAGCGCCGCGGACCTCAGCCTCGCCGAGGCCGCCTCGCTCGCGGGCTTCCTGCACTCCCCCTCAACCTACCGTTCCGAGGAAGATGGGGAAGGCTACCAGCTCGCCACCGAGCGGCGCAACGAGGTCCTGGAGCGAATGGTCGAGCAGGGCATGATCTCCGACAAAGAGCTCCAGGAGGCCGAGGCCGTTACCCTGGAGTTCGCCGCCGATCCCCCGCCTGATGACCCGGTCTACAAGCCGTTCGTAGAGGCAGTACGCAGGGAGGCCGAGAGAGACCTTGGGTCCGAGGCCGTGAAGCGTGGAGGGCTTGCGATCTACACCACCCTCGACCCCAAGCTCCAGCAGGAGGCCGTAGATTCGATAAAGGGGACTCTGGACTGGTCCGGCGACCCCTCCGGCGCCATCACTAGCGTCGAGCCCCAGAGCGGGGCCATAAGGGCTCTTGCCGGCCAGGAGGAGGATTTCAATCTGGCGCTCGATGCCCGTCGCCAGCCAGGGAGTTCCTTCAAGCCGTTTGTGCTCGCGACCGCCCTCAAGGAGTTCGTCTCGCCGGAAGCCACCTACTATCTCTCGCACAACCTGAGCATCGATTACGCAGGGGGAACGTACCCGGTTCAGAACTACGATGGCGTAGAGAGGGGTAGGATCTCGCTCGACCGGGCCATGAGCGAGTCGGACAACACGGTCTATGTCCAGCTTGCCCTCGACCTTGGCCTCGAGAACGTGACCGAGACCGCCGCTGCGATGGGAGTCACTACCCCGGTTGACCCGTATCCCGCAACGGCCATCGGGGGTTTAGGTACAGGCGTGAGCGTACTCGATATGGCCTCCGCCTACGCGACCTTCGCCGCGAGCGGTGTCCACCGCGATCCCTACTCTGTAGAGCGGGTGGAGAGGTCCAGCTTCGGCGAGAGCGAGGCCGTCTACGACCATAAGGTCGAAGGGAGACGCGTCCTCTCTGGCAATCAGGCCGCCGCCGCCACCGAGGTCTTGAGGAGGGTTGTCCAGACCGGCACGGCCAGCTTCTACCACAACCTCGATAAGGAGATAGGGCACCCCTCCGCTGGCAAGACCGGCACGACCGACGACTTCGTGGACGCCTGGTACATCGGCTACACCCCCCGGCTCTCGACCGCCGTCTGGGTCGGCTACCCGGAGGGTCACAAGCCCATGCGCGATGTTCATGACGAGTCGGTAGTCAATGGCGAGACTCTGCCGATGGACATCTGGTCCACTTATATGGCCGAGGCCACGAAAGAAAACCCGGTCTTCGACTTCCCACACGCCGATCGGCGCGAGTTCGTCCCCCTGAACCGCGGTTACGCGGCGACCCCGGCTCCTGCTCTCTCCGGCGCACCTCCGGTCCCGATCACTCCGCCGCCCCGCGAGAGATACGCCAGGCCCGGCTAGTACTATTTCCTCTACAGATGCTATAAATTCTGGTGTGGACCTCGAGGGGCTCTATGGCGCATCTTTTATAGACTGGGAGGCAGTCGCCGCCTCCTGGTCTAAGCGTACTGTTTCTAGTAGGCTTCTGCTCTTCGCCGCCCGCCGCTACCTCTCCGTGGGCCCGGGCGAGAAGGAAGTGAACCGTGTAGAGGTCATAGAACCCACCACGCTTCCCGAAGAGATCAAAGCCGCCTTCGCCGCGCCACCATCCCCCGAAAGCCTGGCATCGCGGCCATGGGGCGAGTTCGTAGACGCTGCTCTCGCTGCCGAGCTCGAGATGATCCCCTACGGCGAACGCCCTGTTCTCTTGGGCGAGCTGCGAGCTGGTCTTGTTCAGGCTGCCGAAGAAGCCAGTTCCAAGACCCCACTAGGCCGCTGGTTCACGGCGCGTCGCGATGCCCTTCCCGGCGAGGATCTCCCCGAGAATCCGGAATATATGCCGGTTTGAATGCTGATGAGCCAGCGTTTTAGCTCGAAGCTGAGAGCCAAGAGCTGAGAAGCTGACAAGCCAGTTGCGGCTGGAATAGAATCCGTGTATACGACGAACAGAGCACCTATGGGAAGGGCGAAGGTTATGGAAGCGATACCGAGCGCGAGTTACAGCATGACCTTGAGGGTGGAGTTCGTAAACCGGGCGGGATCGCTGGGAGCCATTCTGACAGCTGTCGGCGAGGCAGGGGGTATGGTCGGCGCTGTCGACATCGTTCGGATGCAGGGAGAGCAGAGCGTGCGGGATATCACGGTGAACGCCCGCAACTCGGAGCACGGACACAAGATCGTCGAGGCTGTCGAGGGGTTGCCGGAGACGCGTGTGATAAATATCTCCGACCGTACGTTCTTGATGCACCTGGGCGGCAAAATCGAGATGAAGTCGAAGATGCAGATTCGTACACGCGATGACCTCTCGATGGCTTATACCCCCGGCGTGGCTCGGGTCTGCCGTGCCATCGCCGAGGAGCCCGAGCGGGCCTTTAACTTGACGATCAAGCGAAACACCGTCGCGGTCGTCTCCGATGGAACGGCGGTTCTGGGATTGGGTGACATAGGGCCCCGGGCGGCGATGCCGGTGATGGAGGGGAAGGCGATGCTCTTCAAAGAGTTCGCTCGGGTCGATGCGTTTCCCATCTGTCTCGATACCAAGGACACCGACGAGATCGTGGAGACCGTCAAGCGCCTGGCGCCCGCGTTCGGAGGGATAAACCTCGAGGACATCTCGGCGCCACGATGCTTCGAGATCGAGGAGCGTCTCAAAAAGGAGCTCGACATACCCGTCTTCCACGACGACCAGCATGGCACGGCGGTCGTGGTTCTGGCAGCGCTCATCAACTCGTTGAAGATCGTTGGTAAGGAGATCAAAGCCCTCAAGGTCGTAATCAATGGGGTCGGAGCCTCCGGGGTGGCGTGCGCCAAGATCATGATGTCCGCCGGCGTCGGGCACATAATCGGCTGTGACTCCAGGGGCATAGTATGCCGGGGTCGCGAGGGTCTGAACCCTTCGAAGACGTGGTTCGCCGAGCACACCAACCCCGAGAATCGCACCGGCGGGCTCGCCGAGGCCATCAGGGGCGCGGACCTTTTCCTCGGGCTCTCCGCGCCCAAAGTGTTGAGGGTGGAGCATCTTGACTCGATGGCCAAAGACCCTATTGTCTTCGCCATGGCCAACCCCGAGCCGGAGATCATGCCCGAGCTCGCGATGGGGCATGCCAGAATCATAGCTACGGGTCGTAGCGATTACCCGAACCAGATCAACAACGTCCTCTGCTTCCCGGGCATCTTCCGCGGTGCCCTTGACGTGAGGGCTCGCGAGATCAGCGAGGAGATGAAGCTCGCCGCCGCCGTAGCGATCGCCGAGGCGATCCCCGAGGAGAACCTCTCGGAGGACTACATCATCCCGAGCGTCTTCGACGAGCGCGTCGCTCCCGCCGTCGCCGAAACGGTAGCCGAAGCAGCCAGAAAGAACGGCATAGCCCGCCGCATGAGCAAGCAGGAGCAGGAGACCGGGATCTCGACGCCGCTGCTTTTTTAGCACTCAGCTTTCAGCCATCAGCTGTCAGCTTTTGGATAAAGGCCAGGCGCGGCTTAGAATACGTGTGTGGAAGAGTTTCGACAGATCTTTGTCTGCGCCACGCCGGGGGAGGGGCGGTGTGGGGAGAAGGGCGGCGGCGAGCTTTTCGAGAGGTTCCGCGAGGAGGTCGCCCGCCTTGGTCTCTCGCCGTCAGCGGTGCTCCGCAATGCCTGCACTCGTCGTCACGAAGAGGGGCCTGTAGTCTTCGTCTTCCCGGACGACGTCTGGTACACCTGCGTAACCTGCGAAGACGTGGCGCAGATTGTCGAAAGACACCTCGCACCGCAAGCGCGGGTGAAGAGCTAGTGAGCGTCAACTACGTCGCGTTCCCGGACGCTATACTCTCTTTCTGAGCATGAGTTCATATCAAGAGAGGAGCTTTTGATGGTCGAGGCGGTCGAGAAGCTTACGAAGAAGAGTGAGGATACGAGCCGGTGGTACCTGCAGCTGGTCCGGATGGCGAAGCTGGCGGATTATGGTCCTGTCCGCGGCACGTTCGCCATAAGGCCGTATGGGTTTGCGATCTGGGAGGGCATCCAGCGCGACCTCGACGAACGCTTCAAAGCGACCGGCCACCAAAACGCCTATTTCCCACTCCTGATCCCCGAGAGCTACCTCAAAAAGGAGGCTGAGCACGTCGAGGGTTTCGACCCGGAGCTCGCCTGGGTGACTATAGGGGGGCGCGAGGAGCTCGAGGAGAGGCTCGCTATCAGGCCGACCTCCGAGAGTATCATCTGCGACTTCTACAGGAACTGGATCCAGAGCTACCGCGACCTGCCCGTCCTCATCAACCAGTGGTGCAATGTCGTGCGTTGGGAGAAGGTCACCCGTCCCTTCCTGCGCACCGCCGAGTTCCTCTGGCAGGAGGGCCACACCGTTCACGCCACCGCCGAAGAGGCTCGCAAAGAGACCTTGCAGATGCTGAATATCTACCGGGACTGCTTCTACGAGACGATGGCGATACCCGTACTTACCGGCTTGAAGAGCCCCTCGGAGCGCTTCGCCGGAGCGCTCGAGACCTACACCTGCGAGGGGTTGATGGGCGATGGGCGGGCGTTGCAGGCGGCGACGAGCCACGACCTCGGCCAGAACTTCGCCCGGGCCTTCGACATCACATTCCTCGACGAGAACCAGGAGCGGGTCTACCCCTACCAGACCTCGTGGGGCTTCTCGACGCGCACCATAGGAGGGCTCATCCTCGTGCACGGCGACGATCGAGGCTTGAAGCTTCCACCGAAGCTGGCGCCCGTGGAGGCGGTTATAGTCCCCATCTGGCGCGGCAAGAACAAAGGCGAGGTTCGCCGGGAGGCCGAAATTCTGTACTCCGAGCTCAAGGACGCCGGATTCAGGATCGAAGCGGATATGGATGAAGAGCACTCACCGGGTTGGAAGTTCAACGAGCACGAGCTTCGAGGCGTACCTGTACGTGTAGAGCTCGGACCGAAGGACATAGAGAAGGGGCAGGCGGTGCTGGTGCGCCGGGATACGGGGGAGAAGGAGTTCGTCTCGCGCAATGGGCTATCCGAGCGGCTGCGGGTGCTCTTGACGGAGATACAGGACAACATGCTCCGCCAGGCCACGGAGTTTCGCGAGGCGAATACCCGCCGGGCGGAGACCTACGGGGAGTTCAAGGAAATCATCGAGGAGAAGCGCGGATTTGTGGAAGCCCCCTGGGACGGTACCGAAGAGACAGAGCAGAAGATAAAAGAAGAAACGAAGGCTACCATCCGGCTCTTGCCCTTCGAGCGTGAAGAAGGGAAGGACCTCCTCTCCGGGAAGCCGGGCCAAATCGCTATCTTTGCCCGTGCTTACTAACCCGCTGGATCGAACGTTCGCGGTAGATCCCTGAACGAATGGGACTAGGTGTATGTACCGTAGGTGAGCCTGTAGGATAAATTGGGTTGGCTTGCTTAGCGGCGGGTGGCCCCCGCGAAGAAGACGATGTTGTAGGTCTGTAGAGGGTCAGGGTCGAAACCTGCATGGTCGAGCATGCTACGTACCTCTTCGGGCTCGAAGAAACGGACTCCGCCCGTCGAGAGGAAGCTCTGCAGGCGCCGGCCGCGAGACGTCTGCGCCTTCAGGATGCCCATGATCGCCACCCGTCCGCCTGGCGTGAGTACCCTCCTTCTCTCTCTCAAGGTGCGCGCCGGATCCCCGAACTCGTTCAAAGAACCGCCGCAGACGGCTCCGGCAAAAGAGGCATCTGCGAACGGCAGGTTCTCGGCGTCGGCCCGTGCAAAGGAGGGGGTGGTCCCGTCACGCTCTGCGCGGCGGACAGCCTCCTTGAGCATAGAGGGCGAGATGTCTATGCCTACGACTTCGCCCCGATCGCGGAGCTTCGCCGCAAGGCCCCTCGTATACAGGCCGGCCGAGCAGCCGAGGTCGAGGTAGAGGCCACTGCGGGCCTCGACGAGGTTGGCAATGATCTCGAGCTCGCGTTCGTTGGGGAAGGCTTCGCCTGCGAGAAGTGTCAGGGAACGCACACGCCACAGGGGCTCGTAGGCGGGACCCGCGCCGGGTAGAAAGTTGGTGAGGTTAGCTACGTTGTCCGCACCGGTGCGGCGCCCGAGCAGGTCGAGGTAGCCGTTTGTTACGGAGTAGGTTTGGCCGGTTGCGGGGTCGAGGATGTGACCTGAGGAGATGTGGCCGTTCTCTTCTATACCTTCTACAAGTTCGAGGCCCTCGCTGCTCGCCGGGTTTGGACGGGCGATTGAGAGGAGTTCCCGGTTGAACAAAGCTAGCGGCGCTTACGGTTGAAGATCCGGCTAGTGCGCACGTCGAAGCCCCGCACGGAGTCGACGAAGGCGCCGGAATCCCCGGGACGCGGGGCAGACTTGAGGGTCGGATACGAGCCTTCGTGGAAGACCAGCGGTCCTTTGCGCGCATCGCCCATGTGGACTGCGACGACCAACCCCAGAAAGAGGTCGTGGTCGCCGCCAGGGTAGACGGTTTCGAGCTCGCACTCTATCGCTGCTAAAGAGCCCGCTGCGAGCGGAGCGCCTGTCTGACCGTACCCGCCGCCCAGGGAGTTGACGGCTGAGAGGCCGCTGGAGCGCTCGGGAGAGGCGAAGAGCCGGCTCAAACCCTCCTGGTCGGCGGCGAGGAGGTTAATGGCGTAGTAGCCCTCCTCCTTGATGCGCTGGTGGAGACGGGCGTCCTTATGGACGCTGACCAGAAAGAGCAAAGGGTCCAGGGAGACGGAGATCACCGCGTTTGCCGTCATGCCTTCGGTCGCCGCGCCGTGCCCGGTGGTTACTACCGTGACTCCGGTTGGGAAGAGGCCCATCGCCGCGCGCAATGTCTCAGATGTTGCCTCGCGAGTCTCCCAGCCGTACTTTGTTAGATCCTGCTCTCCGTCAGCCGGCAATTCCGTCTCTCTCGTCAGGTGTGGATGTGTACGACTGTTGTCCGGAGGCTACTACGCACCAGGTTTTTCCACAAGGCGTTCCCTCACGCATAACTCCTCGGGCCACCAGCGTTCGACCGTGTCCTGGTTTGAGCCGTACCAGCGTCCTCCCGGACCGCTGTAGAGACGACCGTGGTAGAGGTCGTCGAGTACGAGGGGCTCGGCGCCAGGGAGCAGGGCCGATTGCACAGGCACCTTCCCGTCTCCTTTGACCTGCCCGTTGCCTACGAAGCGCTCGTAGCGTCTGCGTACCCTGCGGGAGGAGGTTCCGTCGACGGCGGCGCCGGCTACGCAGAGGTAACGGATACTGGAGTGAAGGGCACCAGGAAAGAGCTCGTTCACCTCGACAATCGGGGCGAACCGTCCCTCGCCCGGAACGTTGTGGGGAGTGCCAAGGGTGATGAGATGAGAGACGCGGCGGTGCCCCGAGTAGCGGCGCCCGCCATAAGGGGGATCTCCGCCCACGTAGACCCGGGCGAGGATGCCACCTGCCGAGTGCCCTACCAGTACGGCCTTCTCCGAGTCGGACTCGAGCAAAGCGCTGTCAACCGTGCTCGCGACCTCGAAGACGAGCTGACCGTACCCGCGGACGCGGCCAAGAGCCCAATCCAACGGCGTAATCGGCACTACGTGAACCTTGGAGCCGGAGACGCTCGCCAAAATCCGCGCCAGCCTCTGGTAGTTCACCGGCCAAGTCATGTGTCCACCGACGATGACTATGGGACCGCGCGACGCTTCTCTCTGAACCATACCGGAATTTTATAAGAGCCATCGGCTTTCAGCATTTAACTCTTTGCCGCAGAGGTTCGCGAGGGAGGCAGGTGGGTCGTAGCATCGGGTCTTCAGTGCTGAACAATGTGGCTCGCCGTAGCGAACGACATGTGACTGGAAGCATCATCAGCGTAGGGAGGCGGGACCGGGATAGATGCAAGTCGCCGCTCGTGTGCAGAAGTTCGTAAAAGGGTTATCCGGTGGTACTGGATGCCCCAAACGGTGCTGCTCGCCACTCGTCGCGATGGGAGCGCGCCCTGAGGAGGGTTTCTTCGCCAAGCTCCGCCTCCTCCGCCCCGTAACGTTCTCGGACGGCGTCCGCGAGCGCTCCGATCGCCTGCGGCACGTCGATCCCGGGGAGGTCCGCGACGCTCTCCGGACGGAAGGGAAGCTCCAGCGTGCCGTAGAAAAGCTCGAGGACGCTTCTTAGCTCCGCGGTCTTCGTGACCAGAACGAGGGCCTCCACCCGGGCGGCACGGCGCGTTACCCTTTGGGCGAGTCCGGCGATCTTGGTGCCCGAGTAACCGCCCGAACGGAGCGAATAAGCTCCAGGGCAGAACTCACCCTCAACTTCCCCTGTCTCTGTCTCCACGCCTAGTTTACGCAAGGCTGCCACTACGAGGTCCGCGCCTTCCACGTATCGCTCGTACATGCCGTGGCGCAGGTCCTCCACCGGGAAGGTTAAAGAGAAGGAGATGCTCCCTTCGTTCGCTGCCACCGCGCCACCGCCCGAGTTTCGGACCAGAACGGGAAACCCGTCTTCCCCGGCGAGCCTTACCGCCTCGCCGAAGCCGGGCAGGCGCGTCTCGGGGTGCGTGGCTCCGATGTAGCGGGACGAGGTCCAGAGGAGCGCCGCAGGGGCGCGAGAGCCGGCGGCTACCTCTTCAAGCACGGCCTGCTGCAGTCCGAAGCCGTCTTCGGGATGCGCTAAGCTCTGGACGATCAGGATCTGCATGATGCTAAGGTACCATTTCCAGAACACAAACCAAACTGAACTACGCTTCCGCGCCCTACTGATCGACGGCGTGCGAGAGGTACGCTTCGAGCGGGTAGCGCCGGGTTAGAATTGGTGCAAGCATAGGATGGCAAAGGACCTCAACAAAGTGCCGCTGAATTTTGAGCCCATGGTGGCTCTGAGCACCGATATCCGTCAAATACACGGCGAGGCACCCGACGAGCCTCGCGGTGCCCACTCTGGCGAGCTTACAACGAAAATCTAGGCTACATGCAAAGAGCTTGTGCATAAGCGTCTTAAACGGCCCCCAGCAGCTCGGAGAGCTTGCGATAGACACGCTGCATTTCGTGCGGGATCAAACTACATCTGTAGATTGAATGCGGGACAAGTGCGTAGTATCGATACTGTTGCAAAGAGGGTTAAGAATAAGGTCATACACTACTATGAGGCGCGCGTTCAGTCCACGCCAAGGCTCTGTAACGATGCACATGCTGATATATACGCCGACCCAGAAGTTGCGACCAAAGGTGCCTTCAGAAGGCTAAAAGAAGAGCTGGCTGCGCTCGCTGAGTGGGAGGCGGGATTCCAGCCTACGATTCCCTCTCCCTGAAGTACGCCAGAAGCTCGCGCCTCAAGTACCCGAACCGCGCTGACGTGTGGCGTACCTGGGAAGTGTGGGGGCGATCTTGCGGGTACTCTGTCACACCTCTAGGGTCGGCGCATCCTCGAAACAGCCGTGTTACGTTAGGCATCATTGGTGTTAAAACGAGTGGTATTAATATCCGCTTTATTCTCCCTATCTGGCCCTGGCTCACCACTACCCACCTCCGGCTGCGCCAACTCTTCTGCTGACCACACACTCCTTATCTTGCGCTTCCTTCTTTTCCTCCTCTTCCGCAACCTCATTACAGTCGCCC
>JAWWQA010000021.1:0-8591 GCA_033854695.1 Rubrobacteraceae bacterium | reverse complement strand
TGCGCCGCGTGCTCGGGCGCATCGGACGCACTTAGGGCACAGAGCGCCCCTTCTCAAGCGTAGGAGTGCCCCTCGACACTGCGATCCCGCACCACAAACAACCCCGTATAGCTGTAGCAGGACCTCTGCTTTTTCCAGAACCCAAGGGCCTAATAATGGCGCCTCCACCACGGGCCCTCACTACGCTTAGAGCAACTCCTCACTACGCCCTGTTGCTATACCACTGGAAGGTCTGATCCCTACGACGAATTGGAGGAACTGTCTATGAATTCGGATTGACCCATAGCTAAAGTCTCGAGCACTTTGCCAGCTACGGTTAATGTCCTTTAATGCACCAGACTTTTCGGCAACCGATAGAAGAGGCAGCTCACCCCGGCGATTCTCACAAACGAACCAGCGTGTTGAAAAACTCCTTCATGCCCTTGTCCGCCCCCTGCTCAGGGGCTGAAAACTCCAGTTTTGTAGTGTTCTAGCCTGGGTTTCTAAGTGTTTTGGTCTTGTTTTGGACTACCAATCGGTCCGACACCGACTTTTTCAACGGGCTGGAACGTTTTTGGAACACCCAGGTCTTCTCGGAAACTCGGGAGCAGGAGTGCTTAAGATCTGTAGGCCACTACATATCGCACGGTCACCATTTCTTTTTTAGACATTCCTCACCAGGGTGGCGGACGAGAGCCGTCCACCAACCCAACGATCTTCTACAGCGTCCTTGAGCCTCTTAGTCTGGAGTCCCCGTTCCGTTAGTACAGGGAGCACCAGGCTCAGGTGTCTGTGGTCCCTCCCGAAATGCGCTTACGAACTGCTCGAGGCGGGGATCATTGGTGGAGTCCAGCTGTAGCTGCTTGCCCCATGCCGAAGCAACTACTGAGGTGGGCAGATCAGGGTAAGGGCTTACGAGCACATAGGAGTTGTCATGTGCCAGGTTACGCAACACCTCGACCTGCTCAGAAGGCAAGTCGGGTTGGTAGGTGATCCAGACAGCCCCATGCTCCATAGAGTGGACGGCGTTCTCGTTCTGTACAGGGGTGCCGTAGAAGCCACAGTTCTGCCATACTGGGCTGTGATCACCACCGACTGGGGGGTTCTGTGGGTAAGACACTGTCCCCTCTACATGGTTGCGGCTCAGATTGCTGAAGCTCTGTACTCCTTCTGGGGGTGTGCTCGGCGCCTGCTGGCTGCGACCCACCAACACAACCGCAACGAAGGCGCCTATAAAAAGCAGAGCCATGAGAGTGACAATAATACAGGTGCGACGTCCACGCTTATCCATTAAGCTCTCCGCACAGGCTGTAATGATGACACATTGGTTTCGTTCTAGTCCTTCTTTCTCGGTGAAACGAGTAGGCCATCCGAGTCCAAGAAGGCGCTAGGAAAGAGGCAAAAGAGCTTACACCCATAAGGAGGAAGCTGCCGTCTCAGCTACAGCCTACAGTAGGCACATTTTATCCCTCTTCTATGGGAAGCCCCTAAGAACCGCTGACTATGGACGACGTGGTGTTGCTGGAAGGTTTCTCCTTCGTCCGGCACAGCCCCCGCGCCCCCTCAACTCCGATCAGTCCTCGCCTCCCCTCAATCTTCCCCCGGAGGTATTCGTCCCAAGAGATTTCGCCTCGCTTGTAGAGTTCCCACAGTGCGTCGAGGTTTAGCGACTCGCCAGACTCGGCGTCTGTCCCGATTGTCTTAGTTAAGCAAGACCACCTCCTAGCTACGACTGGAACGGCCATACCCAGGATTACAAGGCCGAACGCTATCCGAGCGAGCATCGTGATTCCGCTTGCCGGACCCCACATGATCAACCCGACTTGCACAATAATTCGTCCCTCCTTTCTGTGCGCGGGACACCGCTCTCCCTATTGGCCGGAGGTAAAGTAGAACAACAACGCCACGATCACGGCAGCGATTATCTGCGCCGTTGCTACACCCAGCGCGACAGCCACCAATATGTTCGCCTCGACTACGCTCATTTTGTCCTCCCTGCAGGCCTCGCTATCGCGGGCCCCGAGATCCTCAGTGCAGCCAACTTACGCGTACCCCGCAAGGCTATCGCTTCTCATCTATATACGCACTTTACGACCGGAGGTTGCGCTTTGTTCTGGCCTGGTATTATCTACGTCATTCTCCTTTGCAGGTGGCTCCTTGCTTGCTTCCCTGACACGGCTAATAAGCAGCGCTAGGCTCACCACTGCGATCAGGAAACTTAGCAACTCTAAGCTGGCAAATCCTACAAACGTAGCCCCTCGGAGCCCATTGAACGTGTCCCAGAGCGTGTGCAGCACTACGGCAGTTACAAAAGCTCCAACAACCTTGCCGTTCAGCACCAAGCGTCCCGCCTTCAGCCTCTCTCGCCAGAGTACAGCGCACACCAAGCCTGTCCACGCTGCGTGCCCTGCCGGCGCCGTCAACCCACGGGCTATTAGTACGCTGTCAAGTACTAGCAGGTTCCCTCCAGTCTGGAGCATGGCAAGGAACGCATAGCCCATCGTCTCCAGGGCTGCAAACCCCATGGCAGCGGAAACACCGAGGACTACGCCTGCTCGCTCCGAGCGATAGCGGCCAAGGAAGTAGAAGATCAAGGGCACGATCAGCTTCGCGCCTTCCTCGATAAGGCCCACGCCAAGCAGGGGCAACACGCCAAGGCTACATAGCAAGTCATACTCTAAGGTTCCGGCCACAGAGGTGCCCAGTACTCCTCCCCACAGGAAGCAAATAGCCAAAGGCGTAAGGGGTACCTCCCACTGGGGCATGCGCTCATCGAGGTAGACAACGAAGGCAACCGGAACGAGGAAAGCCCCAAGCAGGATCACAGAGGGTACAAAAGCAAGATCCCGGGTGGCTAGAAGCGTCCTTTCAACAATATAGAGAAGGATGATCCCACCGATGAAGACCTGAAACCAGCGGTGACTCAGAATTCTCATGTTAGTAGAAGACCTCCTTGTTTCGGTAACTCCCTTCGGGTTGCTAACTACTACCTAACGTCGCTCTTGTTGCTAAGAGGACGCTAAGAACCCGAAGAAGGATGGTTAGAGTTTGATAAAGATGTTGTAACATGCTTGTAGCATGAGACGTCGGTCTAGTCTATTGGCTGGCTCGCGCCAGGTCCTCCTCGTCGGGGCGGCTAGAGCGTATGGTACCTCTATCCGCTGAATTCGTACAAGGGAGATTCTCCGACTTTCTGTCTCACAAGGGGTCCTTTGTGAGACACCACCGAACTGGCTGAAAGAGTTCTTCTTGAAATCACAGCGATCCACTGGAGACCGCCCAGCTAAGGAGGTGCGCGAATGAGGCGCATCAAGCCGGCTATTACTCGATGAGGGACAGAGCCATGCCACGCTCTTACCACGCCCCTGGTCTAACCTCCTGAGTGCACGCCCGGGATGGCCCTCGCGGGTGGGCAGCCGTAGCAAACAAGGGAAGGAGCACGACAAGTGGCATCCGAACTAACAACCAGGCAGCTCGCCGGAGGACAGGCCGGGGTGCGCTCATCCTCTCACCCGCGCGCCTTCTGGCTCGTGGCCTACACCTTCGTCGTCACCATGCTCGGGGGCGCGCTCCCTATCCCCCTGTACGTCATCTACCAGGGCCTCTGGGGCTTCTCGGCGGGGATGATCACCGTCATCTTCGCGGTGTACGCCGCAGGGACGCTGTTCGCGTTGCTGCTGTTCGGAGAGCTCTCCGACCGGATCGGCCGGCGACGGGTGCTCTTGGCTGTGCTGGTCTTGGCGGCGCTAAGCTCCGTGGTCTTCGTTCTCGCGCAGGGCGTGGTGTGGCTGCTGGTGGCGAGGGTGATCTCCGGGGTCTCCGTCGGCCTGTGCACGGGCACGGCAGCGGCCGCGCTCAACGAGCTGGAGCCCCGGGGCAACAACCGGCGCGCGGCCCTGGTCAGCACGGCGTCAAACATGGGGGGACTGGGGCTTGGCCCGCTCGTCGCCGGGTTGTTCGCCGAGTACGCGCCCCGGCCGACGATCCTGGTGTACATCTTCTTCATCGTCCTCCTAGTCCCCGCTGCATTCGGGATCTTGACGACCCCAGAGACGGTGAAGTCGCAAGAGGGCGGCTTCTGGTTACGTCCTCAGCGCCTGCGGGTGCCGACCAGGATCCGCCCGGCCTTCGCATTGCTCGCCGCGGCGGTCTTCTGCGCCTTCGCCCTCCTGGGGCTCTTCAGCTCCCTCGTACCCTCCTTCCTGGGAAACCAGTTGCAAGAGACGAACCACGCCGTCGCGGGCGCGGTGGTGTTCCTGCTGTTCGCGTCGGCGACCGCCGTACAGCTCGTGCTGCGCGGCAGGATGGAGAGCCACAGGGCGATGGGCTCGGGTATGGTGCTGCTGGTAGCCGGTCTCGTCCTGCTCCTGATCGCGATGTCCATACCGTCTTTCGTCTGGTTCCTGATCGGCACGGTCTGCTGCGGAGTGGGGGTGGGTCTGTCGTTCATGGGCAGCCTGGCGCAGGTCAACGGCCTCTCCCCGCCGGACCACCGGGGAGAGGTGCTCTCGAGCTACTTCGCCGTCGCCTACGTGGGCCTGACCGTACCGGTCATCGGGCTCGGCGTGGCCTCCGACTACGTCGGAGCCTTCGTGGCGACGCTAGCCTTCGCCGTGGTGGTAGGCGTCCTCGCCCTGATCGTGGCGGCGCTCAACGCGAGGCCGACACCCCGATGAAGATGGAATCCTCCGGCCCAGGCAGTGAGGCCGAACGCATCCGGGATCTCGTAGTTGCGCGCCCTCTGATGAAACTCGCCCTATCCGTGGAACAGACCCGGGCGGTAGAAGGCCTTGGCCGTTCGATCACCGAGAGGCTCCTCGACGGTCCCATCGCCCGGGTGAGAACTCTCGTTGGAGCCTCGGGAAGGGAGACAGACGCATGGCTGCGCTGAGACCGGCCGCAGAAGGTCACAAGACGGTAGTCCCCCGGCGGGGAGGCACGACATGAGCGGTTCACCGGACCAGAGCGCGCCGGAGCATCGGACGGCCCAAACCGGGGTGCAGTTGCCCGGAGCGGGGCACAAGCACCTCGACTCCGTCGAGGCGGCTCTCACCTTGGCAAGACGCGCGGCGAAGACGCCGGGCACTGCGGCCGGAGCCGTTCGTGGCCAGCCGAATCGCTGGCTCCTGCTCGCCGTTGTCGCGGTCGGGACCTTCATGACGACGCTCGACACCTCGATAGTCAACATCAGCCTCCCCACCATAGCCCACACCTTCGGCACCACCCTGAGCGGCGCCGTGGAGTGGGTCATCATCGCCTACCTGGTTACGATCGCCGCGTCGCTGCTGACCTTCGGCCGCCTCTCGGACATGATCGGCAGCAAGCCCATCTGGACCGGCGGCCTCGCCCTGTTCACCGTGGGCTCTATCCTGTGCGGGCTGGCGCCGTCGCTCGGGTTTCTGATCGCCGCCCGCGCCTTCGAGGGTCTCGGCGCGGCGCTCATCTTCGCGCCTTCGATGGCTATGATCACCGACGCCTTCCCCGCTGCGGTGCGCGGGCGCGCCCTGGGCATAAGCGCGGTGGTGGCCTCTTTAGGGATCAGCTCCGGCCCGACCATCGGGGGCTTCATCACCGAGTACCTCTCCTGGCGTTGGATCTTCTTCGTCAACGTCCCTATCGGCGTACTCGGCGTCCTCGTGGCTCTGCGGGTCTTGCCGGGATCTGGGCGCAGTGGCGGGGTCAGGTTCGACCCGGCTGGGGCCCTCCTGTTGGGCGCCGGGCTCGCCCTGCTCACCCTCGGCCTGTCCTTCGGCGAGGAGTGGGGCTGGACCTCCGCCGCCATACTCGGCGCCCTCGGGACCGGCGTGGCCGCGCTCGTCGCCGCGGTCCTCGTCGAACGCCGCGTAAAGGAGCCCATCCTCGACTTCTCCTTGCTCCTGGGCAACAGGATCTTCGCCTCGGCCCTCGCCAGCTTCGTCCTGTGCATGCTGGCGCTGTTCGCGGTCGCCTTCATGATGCCTTTCTATCTGGAGGAGCTGCGCGGGTTCCCCCTGCGCACCGCTGGTCTGCTGCTGACGCCGCTGCCATTGACGGTGGTCGTGGTCGGCCCGATCTCCGGCTCGCTCGCGGACCGCTTCGGCTCCCGCGTGCTTGCACCCCTGGGCCTGGGGGTAGCTTGCGTCGGGTTGCTCCTGCTCGGCCAGCTGGACGCCGAAAGCTCCGTCGGGAGCATCGTCTGGCGGCTGGTGGTGACTGGGATCGGCCAGGGGATGTTCCTCTCGCCGAACACGAGGGCGCTGATGGGGGCCCCACCAGCTTCGGAGCGCGGGGAAGCCTCCGGGCTCCTGGCGACCGGGAGGGTGGTGGGACAGAGCCTGAGCGTCGCCGTCGCTGGGGCTGTCTTCGCCGGCTTCGGCGGGACGGCGGCCGGCAACGCCCTGGCCGCCCACACGAGGGGTGGCTACCTCTCCGCCGCCGCGCTAGCCGACCTCCAGCAGACCTTCACCGGGGCTTTCCACGCCGCCCTCCTGGTCAGCGCCGCCCTCGCCGCAACCGGCGTCCTCACCTCGCTGGTGCGGGGAGATGACCGGATAAAGCCGGTCGAACCGCCTGAGGGAGAGGAAACGGGTCAGGGAAAATCGGAATGAGCGCTACGCCCGTCGGATGATGCGCTTCGGCGTATCCTCCAGGCAAACCAGGCTGGACAGAGAGACTTTTTCGTTCACCTCTTGCGAGACGGAAGTCAAGAGGGAATCTGGGACCAGCAGCTTGATGTGGAGGCAACGGCGCTGGCGATCAGTTACTGGCTCGGGCTTTGAGCTTTGGAACGAGTGCCCCAAAAGCGTGCGCATTCAGACGCGCATGCCTGGGAGATCACGCATCCGTCACACGAGGAGAAAGGGTTCAGCATGACACGTGTTCATATCGAACAAGGAACCATCGAAGGGATCGTGAATGGCGGCGTCCATACATTCCTAGGCGTGCCTTACGCTGCGGCACCCACTGGTGATCGGCGCTGGCGGCCTCCCATGGCGCCTGAGTCATGGGAGGGTGTGCGTGAAGCCAGACACTTCGGTTCCGTTTGTCCCCAGAGGGGTGGGGCGAGTTTCGATCTTCGTACGCAGGAGCAGAGTGAGGATTGCCTCTTCCTCAATGTCTGGACCTCGACACTCGCCAGGGAGGCCCGTCAACCTGTCATGGTCTGGATTCATGGTGGAGGAAATCTCAGCGGTGCCGGTTCGGAAGATGCCTTTGATGGAACACAACTGGCTCGGCGTGGAGTCGCCGTTGTCACGTTCAACTATCAACTGGGGGCATTTGGCTTTTTGGCGCACCCGGACGTTGGGGCCAATTTTGCCGTCCTCGATCATGTGGCCGCATTGTCGTGGGTTGCCAGCAACATTGCCGCCTTTGGGGGCGACCCGAGCAACGTAACGATCTTCGGCCAATCGGCCGGTGCCCTCGCCGTACGCACCTTGCTTTCAGTCAGCCGTGCGGGGGCTGTTCCATCGTGCAATCATGCAGAGTGCGGGCTTTGAACCCCTGGCGGGTGCCCTCCCACGCTCCTCCACACGAGTCCAGAAGGCGACAGAGCAATTGTTCGATCGTCCGGGCAGCAGAGATCTTCTCACCCTGCGACAGATACCAGTCCAGGAAGTCTTGCAGGCATCGCTTGAATTGTCTGGCGTCATTACCCCTCCAGGTCAGGTACACACTCCTGCGAATCTTGTGTGGAACCCCGTGAGCGATGGCGATGTCGTAGCCGAGCAGGACTTTTCAGGATGGGCACCGAATGTTCCTGTCATGCTTGGCTCTGTCGAAAACGAAGCACGCTACTTCATCAAACCAACAGGGACGTACACTCGCGACACCGTGGTACAGATGGCCCGTGTCTTGAGTGGCCCGCGTAGCCGTGATGTTCTGGCACTCTTTGATCGCACAGGCGGGACGTGGTATGAGGCATTGGACCGCCTGATCACAACGGCAATCTGGACCGAGCCAGCTCTGGCAACGCTCAAGCGGTTTGACCAGCAGGGGCGACGTGTCTACGCGTATCATTTCGCGCGAGTCGCTCCCGATGGACGCCGCACAGGCGAACTGGCCAAACACACATCAGAAATCAGATATGTTTTCGGCAATCTGGTCCCAACTGATGCTTATAACGCGGTTGACGCAGACATTTCGCGAGCCATGCAAGGTGCCTGGATAGAGTTTGGTCGCACCGGCGTACCTTGCAATCCTGATGGGTCGCCTTGGCCGTGCTATGACAGAACAGCACCTTTTCTCACGTGGATCGAGGACGAGATGACAAGTCCTCCTCTTGTCATTGATGAACTGACAACATTGATCCATTCACTGAGAATGGAGGACGATCAGGACAAGAGCCATTGAGAGAACACGTGAGACAGGCATCCACCTTCTCAGCCTGATTATCAGGAAGCACACGCCAACGTCTTTCGACGCCTTATCTTTCTGCCTACGCTCATATCTCCATCCTCCATTGGTAGCCACGCTACGGCGAGGGTTTTATCGCAAAGGATACATACAATATATATCACCAATCATACGAGTTGGTGTCTCTGGTAGACCGAAAGAAAAACCAGAGGAGAAAAAGCACGCGGTCGTGTCCGGCGAGCCGGCGTGCCAGGTCGGCGAGCGGATCGGGCGGGTCG